>DATLUK010000375.1:0-14655 GCA_035533195.1 Acidimicrobiales bacterium
CGAGGAGGGCAGCGACCGCACCGGGCCGAGCCGGGTGCGCTGGGTCATCGACCCCCTGGACGGGACGGTCAACTACGTCTACGGGATCCCGGTGTATTCCGTGTCGATAGCCGCCGAGATCGACGGAGCCGTGGTGGCGGGAGTCGTCCACGACCCGTCGCGGGAAGAGACCTTCACCGGGCTTCTGGGTTCGGGTTCGTGGCTGAACGGGCGCCCCCTGGCGGTCAACTCCCCGCCCGACCTGAGCATGAGCCTGGTCGGGACCGGCTTCGCCTACGAGGCCTCGGTCCGGCGCGTGCAGGGGGCAGCCATGTCGGAGATCCTCGGGCGGGTGCGCGACATCCGCCGGGCCGGGTCGGCGGCGCTGGATCTCTGCGCGGTGGCGGCCGGGCGTCTGGACGCCTATTTCGAACGCGGCACCCACCACTGGGACCGGGCTGCCGGGACCCTGATCGCCCGAGAGGCAGGTGCGGTGGTGGGCGATCTGTACGGCCCGGAACCCACCGACCAACTGGTCCTGGCGGTGGCTCCCTCGGTGGCCGAGGCCTTCCGCCAGATGCTGGCCGACGTCCGGGCCCAGAGTTGAGCGCTTCCGGGGGCCCGACCCCGGCCGAGCTCACCGCCGCCGCCCTGGCCGCCGGCGCGGGAGATCAGAAGGCGCTGCGGACCCTGTTGACCGCCGCCCAGGGCCCGGTGCGGCGCTTCTGTGCCCACATGGTCCCCGGGGAGGACGCCGATGACCTGACCCAGGAGACCTTCTTGCGGGCATGGCGTTCACTGGGTGGGTTCCGGGGCGATTCCCCGGTGACCACCTGGCTGCTCACCATCGCCCGTCGAGTGTGCATCGAGGCGGTGGGGCGGGCCGCCCGGCGCCCGAGAGCCGACGGACTCCCGGCCGCTCCGAACTTCCCGGCCATAGCGCTCGACCCCTCGGCGGCCCAGGACCTGGGGGACCTGATCAACCGCCTGGACCCAGACCGTCGGGAGGCGTTCGTACTGACCCAGATAATCGGGCTCAGCTACGCCGAGACGGCGGCTGTATCGGAAACCGAACTGGGCACCGTCCGCTCCCGGGTAGCCCGGGCCCGGGCCCAGCTGCTCGAATGGCTGGCCTCGGCCGATGACCCGGGGCAGGAAAACCGCCCGGCTACGGGAACTGATCCGCCGGTGGGACCCACTAACCATCCGTGAGCACAGATACCACGAGCCAACGCCGGCTTTGGGCCATGGGAGCTATCCAATGAGCGGGACGGACAACTGCGCCGGCTACCGGGAGCGGATGTCCTGCTTCCTGGACGGGGAAGGACCGGACCCGGGCCCACCCCACGAGGGATGCGCGCCTTGTGCCGCCTGGACCGGGCGGGCCCGGTTGCTCCAGGACGCCATCCGAGCATCGGCCGCCGGGCCGGAACCCGATCTGAGCGACCGGCTGCTGGGGGCGATCACCGCCTCAGGCCCTCCGGGCCGACCCCGGGGTTGGCATTCGCGGTCCACTATCGGCGCGGCGGCGGTGGCAGCTGTAGCGGCCATCGTCCTGGTGGGGGGAGCGACGGTGCTGGCCAGTCACCACGCCCGGCCGGCCGCCCAGGTCAGCCAGGTGGCCGGGTCCAGCGGGCAGAACCCCAACTACCCGGGACTGGTGCAGAGCTCGGCGGCCTACCCTGAGCCCGACGTGACCCTGACCGACACCTCCAACCAGCCCCTCAACCTGGCCTCCGTGTCCCGGGGCCACCTAACCCTCGTCTACTTCGGCTACACCCACTGCACCGACGTGTGTCCCACCGACATGGCCCTCGACGCCGCCGCCTTGAGCGAGCTTCCCGCTCCGGTGGCCAAGGACGTGCAGGTCGTGTTCGTCACCGCCGACCCCAACCGGGACAGTCCGTCGGTGATACGCCAGTGGCTCGACCGCTTCAACTCTTCCTTCATCGGCCTCACCGGGCCGATCAGCGTGATCCACCAGGCCGAGGCCGAACTGGACATGCCCCTCTCCTATGCCGAGCGCGGCACTTCGGGCAACAGCTCCGGGGATTACCAGGTGGTCCATTCCGGCTACACCCTGATCTTCACCCCGGATGGTAAGGCCCACCTCCTCTACGGGAGCAGCGCTCGCCCGTCCCAGGTGGCCGCCGCCCTGGAGAAGCTGGCCCAACGGGGCTTCCAGGTCGCGTCGTGATGGTAAGTGCCGTCCTCGCCGCGGGGTCTGGCGTCGCCACTTCGGGGGGCATGAGCGGGAGCTCGGGGATGACCGGAGTCCAGCCGGTTGACCTGCACAACGCCCTGACCCAGTGGTCCACCGGTCCGTTCGCCTTCGTGGTGTTGGCGTGCGTTCTGCTCAGCGCGGCTTGGTACGTGAGGGCGGTCTCCCGCCTGGAGGCTCGCGGCCGGCACTGGCAGCGCGGTCGCACTGTCGCCTTCATGGGCGGCCTGCTCTCGGTGGAACTGGCCTTCCAGTCATCGGTGGCCACCCTCGCCATGTCGAACTTCTCATCTCACGTGATCCAGCACATGCTCTTGATGATCCTGGCGCCTCCGCTGCTGGCCATGGGCGCTCCCAGCACCCTCATACTGCAGACCTCCTCGCCGCGGACCAAGACCCGATTCCTCCAGGCCCTGCACAGCTCCGCCTTCCGGGTGTTGAGTCATCCCATCACGGTGTGGTTCCTCTATTACGGGATCATGTTCGTGTTCTTCCTCAGTGCCCTGCTGGGCTTCGCCATGGCCCACATGGACCTGATGGATCTGCTCAACGTGGTCTTCCTGGCCGGAGGCACGCTCTTCTGGTGGCCGATGATCAGCCCCGATCCCATCCCCAACTGGCACATGGGCTACGGGGCCAAATTCATCAACCTCCTCATCGGCGTGCCGTTCGAGTCTTTCCTCGGCATCGCCCTGATGAGCGAGACCTCACCGGCCGCCTCCATCTACTCGCTCTCCGGCACCCACGCCGGCGGCGGGGTCCTGTGGTCCATCGGGGAGCTGTCCATAGCCGTGGCCATGTTCCCCATGTACCGGCAGTGGTTGCGCTCGGATGAGCGGGAGCAGCACCGCTCCGACCGGCGGGACCCGGACGTGGTGGGGGTCGATTCCGGCTGGGCGGCCGAGTGGCAGGCCCGCACCGGCCACATCCCCAGCTTCATCGCCTCGGACGGTCCCCTGCTGGGCCCCGACGCCCCCGAAGACCAAGAGCCGTGAGCCCCGACGGCTCCTGAATCAGAAGAAGATCTCGGCCACGTCATGGAAGAGAGCAGGGTCGAGCGTTTTGAGCTGGGTGACGGCTTCGGACAGCGGCACACGGACTATCTCCCCGGCGCGCAGGGCCACCATCTGACCGAAGTCCCCGTCGTGTACCGCATCGATGGCGGCTATGCCGAAGCGGGTGGCGAGCACCCGGTCGAAAGCCGTGGGGGTGCCGCCCCGCTGGACATGACCGAGGATGGTGACCCGGGACTCGAAGCCGGTACGGCGCTCGATCTCATCGGCCAGCTGGTTACCGATGCCCCCAAGGCGCTGATGACCGAACTGGTCCACCTCCCCGGAGGTCACCGACATCGTCCCCTCCCGGGGTTGGGCGCCTTCGGCCACGACCACGATGGAGGCGTAGCGGCCCTTGGCATGGCGCGCCTGGAGCTTGCGGCAGATGGCCTCGATGTCGAAGGGCTCTTCCGGGACGATGATCTCGGCCGCCCCGCCGGCTATCCCGGCATAGGTGGCGATCCAGCCGGCGTGGCGCCCCATCACCTCACAGACGATGACCCGGTCATGGGACTCAGCGGTGGTGTGGAGCCGGTCGATGGCGTCGGTGGCGATCTGCACGGCCGTGTGGAAGCCGAAGGTCACCTCGGTGGCGGAAAGGTCGTTGTCGATGGTCTTGGGCACACCGACCACGTTGACGCCGTCGCCTCCGAGGCGATCGGCCACTCCCAGGGTGTCCTCCCCTCCGATGGCCACCAGCGCGTCGATCTCCCGCCGGACCAGCGTGGCCCGCACCGCTTCCGGTCCCCCGTCGATCTTGTACGGATTGGTGCGGGAGGTACCCAGGATGGTCCCGCCCCGGGGCAGGATGCCGCGACACCTCTCCACGTCCAGGGGAACGACCCGATCCTCGACCACTCCGCGCCAGCCGTCGGCAAAGCCGATGAGTTCGTCCCCGAAGCGCGTCTCGCCCTTGCGTACCACGGCCCGGATGACGGCGTTTAGCCCCGGGCAATCTCCCCCGCCGGTCAGTACCCCGACCCGCACGCTGGCCTCCTCGCCTACAGCTGCCGACCTCCGGCGCCGATAAACCTACCCATGCCCGGCGCGCCCACCCGGATGGCGCTCACCCTGGCCGGGATGGCCATGGTGGCCGGCCTCCTGGCCGGGCCGGCTCTGTCCGGAGCGGCCGGCGCCTCGGTCTCCCCGCCCGGGGTTACGTCCAGCTCCTTGGCGCTGACTCAGGCCCGGGCGGCGGCGGTCGACCTGCAGATAGCCGACCTGGCCACCCGAACCCAGGCGGCCCAGGCCGCGGCCCTGGGGGCCGACCTGGCCGAGAGCCGCCTGCAGTCAGGCCTGGCTGAGGCGCAGGCCCGGGCGGCCGCCCTGCTGGCCGAGGCCTACGTCGTGGACGCCCCCGACAGCGACCAGGCCGTTCCCGGGCCCTACCTCGACGCCGCCCAGGGGGTGACCGACCGAATCCTGTCGGCCTACCACTCTGATCTGGCCGCAGCCCGATCGGATCAGACGGCGGCCCGACGGCGCCTCGGGGCTCTGGAGCTCCTCCAGGCCCAGCTGGCGGACCAGCGCAGCACCCTCGAGGCCATCGTCGGAGCCGACCAGGCCGAGCTGGCTCGGGAGCAGTCGGCACAAGCCGCCGCGCTGGCCCGCTCCGACCAGGCCCGCCGGGCGGTGGCGCCCGCTCTCGGGCCCATCAGCGTGGCGGCCACCCGGGAACAGGCCGCGCTGATGGCCCGCTACCCGTTCGGCCCTGTCGGTCCGGCCGGACTTGGTGGCCAGGGTGGCCTGGAACCCGGCCTGCAGGCGACCGGCACGGTCCTGGCCGGGGTGGCCTCGTGGTACGGGCCCGGCTTTGACGGCCAGGCCACAGCCACTGGAGCCGTATACGACGAATCCGGCTGGACCGTCGCCAGCCCCGACCTGCCCCTCGGGACGTTCCTCCTGGTCAGCCACGGCGCCGACTCCGTCCTGTTGCTGGTCAACGACCGCGGGCCCTATGTGGCGGGGCGGATACTGGATCTCAGCCACGCCGCCGCCCTCGCCCTGGGCGACACCGGCCTGGCCGACGTGACCGCCCAGGTGATGGTCCCCGTTCCCCAGCAGTGACAGCCTGGTGCTGTGGACCGGCCCGCTATCGATCTCAACGCCGACCTCGGTGAGGAAGGACCCTCGGACGCCGAGATCCTGAGGGTCGTCACCAGCGCCAGCATCGCCTGCGGGTTCCATGCCGGCGGGCCCCGTCTCATGCGCGATACCTGCATACAGGCGGCCCGGCTCGGGGTGCGGGTCGGCGCCCACCCGTCCTACCCGGACCGGGAGGGTTTCGGGCGTCGCGACATTGAGCTGGATCCGGTCAGCCTGGCCGCCGACATCTCCTATCAGGTCGGCGCCCTGCGGGAGGTGGCCGCCTCCGCCGGGGTGGCCGTGGGCTACGTCAAGTTGCACGGCGCCCTCTACAACCGGGCGGCTTGGGACCGCCCCGTGGCCGAAGCCGTCCTCGGTTCGGTGGGTCGCAGCGGCCTGCCATTGCTGGTCCTGGCCAACTCCGAACTTCTGGGCTGGGCGGCTGAGGCCGGAGTCGCGTGCTTAGCCGAGGCCTTTGCCGATCGGGCCTACACGCCGGGCGGATCGCTGGTCCCCCGCCCGGAAGCCGGGGCGGTCATGGAGGACCCCGAGGAGGCCGCCGCCCAGGCCGTGCTCATCGCCACCACGGGCACCGCCCTGGCCGCCGACGGCACCGCGGTCCAGATCCGGGCCGACTCCATCTGCATCCATGGGGACTCGGTCCGGGCGCTGGAGACGGCCCGGGCCGTCAGACAGGCGCTGGCCGGTGCCGGGGTCGACGTCCGGGCCTTCGTTTGAACTTCCTCGCCTTCGGGGGCGACGCCTTCCTGATCGAGGTGGAGCCGGGACAAGCCCAAGTGCTCTGGAGGGCCCTGCGCCAGGCGGCTCTGCCCGGAGTCGAAGAGCTGGTGCCCGCCACCCGGTCGATCCTGATCCGACTCCGGCCGGGGACCCTCCCCCATCGAGGACCTCCAGAAGGGGCGGTCCCGGTGACCAACTGGGACCAGGTGCGCCGGCGCATCGAGGCCCTCGGCGCGGGTCTCGACAGCTCGATGGGGCCGAGCGAGGTCGCGCCGGTGGTGATGCAGGTGGTCTACGACGGGGAGGATCTGGCCGAGGTGGCCCGCCTGAGCGGCCTGAGCGTCGGAGAGGTGGTGAGGCGCCACGTCGCTTCCACCTGGACGGTCAGCTTCTTGGGCTTCTCCCCCGGCTTCGCCTACCTGGAAGGGGACGATCCGACCCTGGCCGTGCCCCGTCGGGCCGCCCCGCGGGCCCGGGTGCCGGCCGGATCGGTGGCCCTGGCCGCCGGCATGTGCGCCGTGTACCCGCAGACGACCCCGGGGGGCTGGCAGCTCATCGGCCGGACCG
The DNA here is from genome assembly GCA_035533195.1 of Acidimicrobiales bacterium. Taxonomy (GTDB): domain Bacteria; phylum Actinomycetota; class Acidimicrobiia; order Acidimicrobiales; family JAJPHE01; genus DAHUYE01. The sequence goes on from DATLUK010000375.1 coordinate 6,649, forward strand.
GGGCGGTCCTGTTCGACCCGAAGCGCCGGCCCCCCTCTCTGCTGGCTCCGGGAGACCGGGTGCGCTTCGATGCGGTGCGGGACGAGGCGGGGGCGGCCGCACCGGCGTCACCCGCCGGGACCAGGTCACCGGAGGCCCCGGGCGTGGAGGTCGTCGACCCGGGCCCGCTGACGACTGTTCAGGATCTGGGCCGGATCGGCTGGGCCCACCTGGGCGTGCCTCGATCCGGAGCGGTCGACCGGGGATCACTGGTCCGAGCCAACCGGTTGGTGGGTAACCCCGACGGCGCCGCCGGGCTGGAGGCCACCGCGGCGGGACCCCGACTTCGGTTCCGGGTGGCGACCACCCTGGCCGTCACCGGGGCGGTGGGTCCGATACTGGTCGACGGCAGGCCGGTGCAGCACTCTGCCGCCGTGCCGGTGCCGGCCGGGGCCGAGGTCCACCTGGCTGCCTTCGAGCGGGGTTGGCGGGCGTACGTGGCCCTGGCCGGAGGGGTGGACGCCGAAGTAGTCCTCGGCAGTCGCAGCACCGACACCCTCTCGGGACTGGGGCCGCCGGCGCTGGCCGCCGGAGCGGGCTTCGACCTCGGGCCGGCCGGGTTGCCCACCGGCTGGTCGCCAACCGGTGGGTGGCCAGCCGAGGGGTCGCCCGCAGGGCCGTGGGGCCTGGCCACCGGTCCAGCCGATCTGCCCCTCGGGGCCCAGCCGGCCCTGCCCAACAGAAACGGAGCGGTCGAGGTAGGCCTGGCGCCCGGGCCCCGGGTGGACTGGATAGGGGACGAAGGTCTGGACCGTATGGCCGAGCGCAGTTGGACGGTGTCCACCACCAGCGACCGCACCGGGATGCGCCTGGACGGACCCGGGATCGCCTGGGTCAGGCCGGGCGGACCCCACTCCGAGGGGATGGTGGCCGGCGCTGTACAGGTCCCCCCGGCCGGCCTACCCATCGTCCTGCTGGCCAACCACGCCACGACCGGCGGTTATCCCGCCGTAGCCGTGGTGGAGCCTTCCGGGCTCGAAGTCCTGGCTCAGTGCCCGCCGGGAACGGTGATCCGGTTCCGGTTGGTATCCACTTGATCAGCCGAGCCGAGCCGGGTCGGTCAGTCGAGTTGGGTCAGTCGAGTCGGGCCATCAAGGTGTAAGAGAGCGGGATCCGGGGCCGGTCGGGAGGCGTCCGCCACCAACCATCGGGCCAGGACGTGCCGTACTTCTCGAGAAAATGCCACCGGGGCCAGGCGATGATGTCCCGCTCCCGCAGGAACTCGATGCGCATGCCCCGGCCCGCCAGGACGCTCACTACCTCGCCCAGAGGGTGGGTCCACTCGTAGCTGAGGTTCTGGCGGGTCAGGGCGTCCGGTTCGGCGTAACTGCCGGGCAGGTCATAGACCACCGGCTGGTCGGGGAAGCCGGAGGAAACCACGCTGGCGGCGTCATCACCGAGCATCTGGGACAGAGGATGGAACTCGGCCAGGTACAGCCGGCCCCCGGGGCGGAGCAGGGCGACGGCGGCGTCGGCCCACTTCTCCAGATCCGGCAACCACACCAGGGCGCCGTGCCCGGTGTAGACGATGTCGAACCCGCCCCGGCCCAGAACCTCCGGCGCCCGGGTCACCTCGGCCAGTTCGAATCGGGCCCCGATCCCGGTATCGGCGGCCAGGCCCCGGGCGATATCGATGGCGGCGGGCGAGAAATCCAGCCCGGTCACCCGCGCCCCCAACCTGGCCCAGGAGAGCGTGTCCAGGCCGATGTGGCACTGCAGATGCACCAGATCGAGACCATCCACCGGGCCGAGCTCCTCGATCTCGAAGGGCTGGAGGCTCGAACGACCGGCCCGGAAACCATCCAGGTCGTAGAAGTCCGAGACGGCGTGGAGCGGAGCCCGCTCGTCCCACATGCGCCGGTTGGCGTCGAGGGGGTCGCCACCGTTCTCATCACTCACCTTGACAACGCTAAGCCGGTCGGCCCGTCCCGGCCCCGAACACCCTGGACAAGACCGCCGGTGGCCAGGCGGCCATAGTCGAGTGAAGCGGGATCAGTCCCGGCGTTTGGGTTCGGTGGACTTTGTGAGTAGGCCCAACTCCCGCTGGAAGTCACCCGCTTCCTCGAAGCCCTTGTAGACGCTGGCGAAGCGGAGATAGGCGACCTCGTCCACCGAGGCCAGGCGGTCCAGCACCTCCAGACCGATCTGCTGGGTGGTCACCTCGGCGCCGATGGCCCGCATCGCCTCTTCCACCTGCCCGGCCAACTCCACCATGGCCGCCTCGGACACCGGACGGTTTTTGGTGGCGGCCCGGACTCCGGCCACCACCTTGGCCGGGTCGAAAACCTCTCGCACCCCGGACCGCTTGAGCACCATGACCATGCCCTCCTCCACCCCCTCTATGCGTTCGAAGGTGGTGAAACGCCGACCGCAGGCCAGGCACTCCCGGCGTCGGCGGATGGCAGCGCCGTCCTCGGCCGTGCGGGAGTCGACAACCTTGTCCTCAACCTCCGAACACGATGGGCAGCGCACTCCGCCAAGGCTAAGGGCTGGCGGACCATCCGACGGGCCGCCCACCATCAGCACGGCCATGCCTATCCGTTCGATCCTCGGACGGCCGGCCCTCAGGGGATGCGGATGGCCTGGCCCGGCTGGAGCTGCGCGCCGTGGAGCTCACTGATGATGCTGTCCACCAGGGGCCGCTCATCCCCGCCGGGCTGGAACCGGTGAGCGATGGACCACACCGTGTCCCCCGGTCTCACCACATAGAGCTGGTCGGCCACGGCCACCGCTGAGCCGGGTCCCCCGGAAGCGGCGAGGGGACCGCTCCCGGGGAACGCCGCGCCCAGATGAGCCAGGCTGAAATAGGCCAGGCCCAGAACCAGACTGAGCAGTAAGACAGCCGCCAGACGCCGGCGGCGGTAGACGGCGGCCGAGGGCCGGTGCCGGAGCGCGGGGGTCCGATGGGGCGCTCGGGCCGGGCGGCGCGTGAGCCCCCTCCGGGGCCCGGGAGCGGGCAGGACCCGCAGCCGGCCCGCCCCGTCAGGGGAAGGGCCGGGAGACCCGGATCCGGCGGGCCAAACCACTGCGACCATGGACCGTCCTCCTTGTCGAACACCGGTCGGCAGCCCGCCGCACCGGCGTGCCATCGGGGCGCTCCCGATGGCTCCATCCATCGAACTTCTGTTCGTGGAGCAGCCAATCACGAACGTCTGTTCCCGTCAAGTCCGAGTCGAACAGATGTTTGCCAAAGGGATGGCGAAGGCGTATTCTGAGGGTCGTGACTCCCGTCGAAAGCCCCATCCTCACCGGTAAGCGCCGTCAGATCCTGGACTTCATCTCGGCCGAATTGCGCGAGCGCGGCTATCCCCCGTCGGTGCGCGAGATAGGCGAGGCGGTCGGCCTTACCTCGTCCTCGACCGTGCACGCCCATCTAGCCACCCTTCAGCGCCAGGGCTATCTGCGCCGGGATCCCAGCAAGCCGCGAGCCATAGAAGTGCGCTACGACCCCTCCAGTGGCGCCGCCGTCGAGAGTCGGCCCGTGCGCCATGTACCCCTGGTGGGCGATGTGGCGGCCGGCACCGACGTGCTGGCCCAGGAGAACGTCGAGGAGCTCATGCCCCTGCCGGAGGACTTCACCGGCACAGGGACCCTCTTCATGCTCCGGGTAAGAGGCGACTCGATGATCGATGCCGGCATCTTCGACGGTGATTTCGTCGTGGTCAGGCAGCAGTCCGAGGCCAATAAGGGGGACACGGTGGTGGCCGGTATCCCCGGGGAGGAGGCCACCGTCAAGCGCTACTCGAAGCGGGGCAACACTGTCGTGCTCACCCCGGCCAACTCCCGGCTCTCGCCCATGGAGTTCCACGCCAGTGACGTGACCCTCTACGGAAAGGTCGTCACCGTCCTACGCCGGCTCTGACCCGGTCAGGCGCACGTAGGCGATGGCGCCGGCCAACCCCAACAGCAGAAGGGCGGCCACTGCACCGAGCGCATAGGGCGTCGAGGCGCCCTTCGAGTGAGCACCGCCAGCCGTTCCTGCCGTCGCCACGGCAGAGGAACGTCCGGACTGCTCCAGCGGCAGAGCCGGGCCCGAGGCGATGGTAGAGGTGGTCGGAGGCCGGGGAACGCTCGGCGCCGTCTGGGCCGGTAAGCCGGTGCCCGGCACCAGGGCGGGCGAGGAGGACGGGCTGGTGGTGGCGGTGGTGTTGCCCACCGTTGTGCGACGGCCGGAGGAGGTGGTAGTGATTGCACTCGGGGCCGGCGCGCCCGAGGTGCTGGCCCCCACGGCGGCGGCGGCGTCCAGCAAGCCGGCGCAGTTCGATCCGCAGCTGACCGACTTATCGGCGCTGGCCAACAGGCGGTCGACCGCCTGGGTGGGGGTCATTCCCGTGGCCAGGAGCAGGGCCAGGGCCCCCGACACCATGGGGGTCGCCATGGACGTGCCCTGGTCGTAGGCGTATTCGGATGTGGCGTTGGAGGACGACCAGTATGTGGAGACGATGCAGGACGCCTGGGCGGTCCCGGTGCACACCGGGTTGCCCGCGGCGTCGGTCCCGTCCCCGCCCGGGGCCACCAGGGCCCACTTGGCGTTGCCCAACGGGCTGGAGTAGGGGGCAACTTCCTTCTGCGGGCCGGTGGCGCCGACTATGACGGCGTTCACGTTCCCGTAGTTGGAGCTGCCCAGACCGAAGAAGTTCTGGTTCCCGGCCGCGATGACCGGGATGGCGCCGTGGGACCAGGCGTAGTCGACCCCGCTGGTCAGGCTGCCTCCGACCACGCCCCCGAGGCCGGGCAGGTCGCTGCCCAGGCTCAGATTGACCACCCGGGCGCCATGGTCGACCACCCATTCGATCCCGGCGTTTACGTCGTTGAAGTTGCCCGACCCACTGCTGTCCAGGGCCTTGGCCACCACCAGTTTGGCCGAGGGGGCCATGCCGGCCACGCCCAGACCGTTGTTGGTGTCGGCGGCGGCTATGCCCGACACGTGGGTCCCGTGCCCGTTGTCGTCCTGGCCTGAGCCGGTACACGCCGACTCGGTCCCGCCCGACCCCACGCAGTCGGTGGTGGCAACCACCTTTCCGGCCAGGTCCTGGTGGGTGAGGTCCACGCCGGTGTCGACCACGCCGATGATGACCCCGGCCCCGGTGGATCTGGTCCAAGCCGCCGGCGCCCGCACCTGGGTCATGTTCCACTGCTGGGGGAAGAAGGGGTCGTTGGGGGCCGTGCCGACGGCCGAGGCGGCCAGGGGCGCCCCGGCCAGGAGGACCGCGGCCAGACCCGCCAGCGCTCCCGCGGCGTGGCGCGCCATCGACCGCGGCCGCCCTCGCGCCATCGTCTCCTCGCCCGCCTGCAATACCGTCATCGGCTTGATGCTCTCATGTCCGCGCCCCTTTCCACTCGCGCCCCCTGCTGGCTCAGGGCCCGGACCGGCCTGCGGCCGCGCCGTCAGTCGCTCAGCAGTCGGGCCAGCGTCAGGTAGGCGTTGTCCAAGTCGACCCGACTGACCCACTCATCGCGGGTATGGGCCAGCGTGGGATCCCCGGGTCCGAAGTTGGTGGCGGCCAGGCCCAGCGAAGCGAAGAAGGACACATCGGTCCAGCCCAACTTGGCCACGGGCGGGCCGGTCAGGCCGACCAGGCGCTCCAACAGCGGGTCAGTGAGCCCGGGGGCGGCCGCTTCCGACACGGCCACCAGCTCAATCCGGTCCCCGACCGAGGGATCGAGCAGCGGGGCCAGCATTTCCTCAACTGCCGCCCGGGCGGTGGCGGCGTCGCGATCCGGGGCGTAGCGGTGGTTGAGGGTAACGGTGGCGACGTCGGGAACCACATTGTTGGCCACCCCACCTTCGATGCCCACAGCCTGGAGGGCCTCCCGATACTGGCAACCGTCGATAACCGGCCGGCGGCCCTCATAGGAGGCGACCAGCTGGAGCACCGCTCCCAGGCGGTGGATGGCGTTGGTCCCCATCCAGGGCCGGGCGGTGTGGGCCCGGGTCCCGCCCATGGTCAGCTTGACCCGGAGATTGCCCTGACAGCCGGCCTCGACCAGGCAGTTGGTGGGCTCGCCCAGGATGGCGACCTCGCCCTCCAGCAGTTCCGGGCGCAGCTCGCGAAGCTGCAACAAGCCGCTGTGGCGCATGTCCACTTCCTCGCAGGTATAGAAGAGGAAGGTCAGGTCCACGGCCGCATCTCGCAGCTGCTCGGCCAGCAGGGCCAGAACGGCCAGGCCCCCCTTCATGTCGGCCGAGCCCAGGCCGCGGCAGATGTCACCGTCGATGTGGGGCGTCTCGTTGTCCTGGGCCGGGACGGTGTCGAGATGCCCGGCCAAGATGACCCGCCGGGGCCGGCCGGCGGCAGTCCGGGCGATGACATTGTCCCCGACCCTTTCCACCGACAGGTGATCCACCGCCGCCAGTCGATCGGCCAGGTGGGTGGCCAGCTCGGCCTCATGGTGGCTCGGGGAAGCGATGGCCACCAGCTCGGCCGTGTCGGCCAGCAGGTCCCGGGCGATGTCGGTTGGACCGGTCATGGCCGGCCGGCGCGGGAGCCGAGGTCGGCCATCGGCTCAGACGGTGACGCCGTGATCCCGCAGGATGTCGTTGAGCTTGGACTTATCGTGGCGTTCGCCCTCGGTCAGGCGCTTGATGACCAGGACGCAGCCCAGGCCGAATTCCCCCCCGGGGAAGGTTTTCATCCGGGTCCCGGCCACCGCCACCGACCAGGGGGGCACGATCCCGCGGGAGATCTCTGCTCCGGTCTCGGTGTCGAAGACGGGGATGGAGGGATTGAGCATGGTCCCGGCGCCGAGCACCGAGCCCCGGCCCACCCGCGCCCCCTCGGTCACCATGCAGCGGCTACCGATCATGCAGTCGTCCTCGACCACCACCGGCGCCGCCTGGGGCGGTTCGAGCACTCCACCGATGCCGACCCCACCCGAGAGATGGACGTTGGCGCCGATCTGGGCGCACGAGCCCACCGTGGCCCAGGTGTCCACCATGGTGTTGGCCCCGACCCGGGCGCCGATGTTGACGTAGCTCGGCATCAGGATGACGCCGCGCTCGAGGAAGCATCCGTAACGGGCGGAGCCCCCGGGTACGACCCGCACCCCGGCTTCGGCGTAGCCGTGTTTGAGCGGGATCTTGTCGGCGAACTCGAACGGGCCGACCTCGATCGTCTCCATCTCCCGGAGGCGGAACAGGAGCAGCACGGCCTGCTTCAGCCACTGGTGGACCACGATCTGACCGTCGGGACCTATCTCGGCCACCCGGGCCTGGCCGGTATCAAGAAGGTCAACCGCCTCGGTGACCACCGCCGACGCCTCGGCGTCGCCCGGCGTCACGCCGCTTTCCCACAGCTCTTCGATTTGGGCCTGGAGATCTGCCATCACGCTCAGCCTAAAGGTTGGGCTCAGACGCCCAGGCGGGAGGCCACCAGCTCCAGGGACTCCATGGGGGCCACCATCGCCACCCGGATATGGCCGGCCCCGGCCCGCCCATAGAACTCCCCCGGGCTGACCAGCACGCCCCCGTCGGCGGCCAGCCGATCGGTTAGGGCCCACGCCGCCGCGGGGTCGGTGGCATCGGGGCCGCCGGCGGCGTTCGTGCCGGGGGCACGAGCGACGCTCCCGTCCGCACGGGCCCACAGGTAGAAACCTCCTGCGGGTAGCTCCACGCCCACACCCACCGCCTCCAGGATCTTGGCGAAGCGCTCGAGACGGGCCCGGTACAGCTCCCGCTGGACCTCGACGTGGTTCTGGTCGCCCAGGGCGACCACGGCAGCGGCCTGCACCGGCCCGGGCACCATCATCCCGACGTGTTTGCGTACCTCGGACAGATAGGTGACCAACTCCCCGTCCCCGGCATAGAAGCCGGCTCGGACCCCGGCCAGGTTGGAGCGCTTGGAGAGTGAGTGGACGGCCACCACCCCTTCGGATCCGGCCTGGAGGATGGACCGGGGCGGGCCATCCCAGGTGAACTCGGCGTAGCACTCGTCGCTGAAGACGGGCACACCTCGCTCCCGGCCCCAG
>DATLUK010000376.1:0-17077 GCA_035533195.1 Acidimicrobiales bacterium
CGTGGTCAACGAGAGAGTGGCCGGACTGGTCCTGGTCTCGACCTCGGCCTCCGAGGCGGGGATCAGCGGCCGCCGGGAGCGCCAGGCGGAGTGGCTCTTCGCCACCACCGGCTTCCAGCGGGCCATCAGCCATCCCACCGTAGGCCCGCTCCTGACCCGGGGAGTGATCGGCCGCCGCCCGAACCTGTCCCACATGCGGGGCACCGCCGACATGCTGGCCAATACCAGCGTGGCCACCCGGACCGGGTTCCTCACCGCCATGCGGAGCATGGACCTGACCGCCGGGCTGGGCGGGATCAAGATCCCGGTGACGGTGATGGTCGGCACCCGGGATCAGCTGACCCCGCTGGCCGCCGGGCGGCGTATCGCCTCCCTAGTCAACGGCGCCCACCTGGAGGTTGTCCCCGACGCCGGTCATCTGCTGCCCCTGGAGCGGCCCGAGCTGGTCACCCGCTGGATCCTGGACACCCCGGGCCTGCCGGCCGCCGCCGACGACCCCTTGAACGGTAGGGCAGCGGCCGGCGTCTAAAGCGGGCCCCGGCCCATCCAGTCATCGATCAGGCGCCGGGCGATGCTGATGCCGGGCGGGATGGCGGGCAGCTCGTCCCGGGAGAACCAGCGGGCGTCGGCTATCTCATCGGGGGCGCAGGTAATTTCGCCGGAGGAGTAGCTAGCTAGGAACCCAACCATGAGCGAGTGGGGGAAGGGCCAGGGCTGACTGCCCCAGTAGGCGACCTCGCCCAGTTCCACGCCCACCTCCTCTTTGACCTCCCGCCGGACGGCCTCCTCCAGCGTCTCGCCCGGCTCCACGAATCCGGCCAGGCACGAGTACATGTTCCCCGGGAAGCGGACGTTGCGGGCCAGGAGAGCACAGCCGTCCTCCCGCTCGATGAGCACGATCACCGCCGGCGCCAGCCGGGGAAAGGCCAAAAGGCCACAGTCCGCACAGCGCATGGCCCGCTCGCCCGGGGCCACCTCGGTCGGCGTCCCGCAGCGTCCGCAGTAGCGGTGGGTCCGGGCCCAGTCCACCAGCTGCACCGACCGGCCGGCCAGGGTCCAAACCGTGTCCTCGACCATCCCCCACAGCCGGCGTAGATCGACAAAGAAGGCGTCCGGATCCCCTTGGGCGTCCGGGCTCACCTCCACCGCCCAGCAGTGCCGCCCGTCGAGAGTGCCGACAAAGAGACCCGCCTCCGGAGCCCCGCCCTCCCCCACACTGACGTCCCGGTCGCGTACGGAAAAGACCAGGGCCGGGCCCTCGGGCGGACCGGGCGGCTCGACCAGGGGAAGGAACACGCTCACCCCTGGGCCCTCCGGACGCCGGCCCCGGCCCGGACGGCCTGGCGGGCGGCCCCAGCGCTCAAGCGATCCCCCCGTAGCTGGCCGACTTGCCCCGGCCCGCCGCCGTCGACTGGGCCGCCTCGGCCAGGTCGGCCAGGAAGCGGTCGGCCACCTTGAGGTGGTAGGGCCACAGCATCAGGTGCAGGCCGCCCTGCTGGCGGTCCAGGTTCCAGCTCCGGTCGTCCATGAAGTCCCCCACCGCTCCGATGTCGACGGTGCCGCCGGCTTCGGCGCCGATCTCCATCACCGACATGTCCGGCGCATGGGTGAGGGCCAGCCCTTCGATCCTGGCGACGCCCTCCATGAACCGGTCGGTGGCCTCGGCCACCTTGGCCGCCAAACCGACATAGCCGGCCCTCCCCAGGTGCCGGATGGTCGCCCAGGCGACAGCGATCGGAGCGGCCGGGCGGGTGCCGGCCGTGGTGGCCGAGCCGTAAAGGCCACCGGGCCAGCCGTCATAGAGGAAGAACTGCCGGCCCAGGAGCGCCTTGTCCCGGTAGAGGACGAGTGACGCCCCCTTGATGGTCCAGCCGTACTTGTGTGCGTCGGCCGAAATGGAGGTCACCCCCTCGACCCGGAAGTCCCACGGCGGGACGGGTCGGCCCAGTTCCTCCCAGAAGGGCAGCAGCCAGCCGCCCAGGCAGGCGTCGGTATGGAAGAGGAGCCCGCGCTCGGCGGCCGCCCCGGCCAGTTCGGGTATCGGGTCGATCACCCCGTACGGGTAACACGGCGCCGAGCCGACCACCAGGGCGATGCGTTCGGTCAGGGCGTCCATGCGCTCGGTCATGGCCCCCGGGTCGGCCCGACCGTCGGAGCCCACCGGGACTTTGACGTGCTCGACCCCCAGGTACTTGGCCGCCTTGGCAAACGCCGGATGCACGGTGTCGGCGGTGAGCAACACCGGTGCCATGGCGCCTCGGCCTTCGACGGCATCGTCTCTCGCGGTCTGCACGGCCAGAAAGATCGATTCAGTCCCGCCGCTGGTCATCCGGCCGTAGCTGGGACCATGGACCAGGTCCGCCCCCCAGGACACCACTTCGGCGTCCATCTCCGTCAGGCTGGGGAAGGCGAAGGGGTTGAGGGCGTTCTCGTGGAGGAACTCCATGGCCACCTGTTCCTGGAGCTTCTCCAGGTCAGGACGGTCGGGGTTGTAGACCAGGCTGAAGGTCCGCCCGCCCCGCCAATCGGCGTCCCGGTCCCGCCGGGCCCGGACGGCAGCCAGCACCTCATCGGCGCTCAGACCCTCCTCCGGCATCGCCTCCCCGCCCATTGGTAGTCAGGGGCGCGGTGCCTGCGAAGGCCCGGTTCCCCATCCCCCTTTCAATCCGTACGTGCGGTTTTGGTGAGTGGCGGGAGGGAATCGCACCCTCCCGCTCTCGCAGGACCGGACGTGAGACTCTCGCCTCATCCGGCCCCACAGGTCGGCTGGTGGTGAGTGGAAGCATGTGCCAGTGGGCGAAGAGGCCCGGTTGGTGCTGTCGGACAGCATCAAGCCAGGCCCATGCCTTGGCTGGTTGGCCTCTCAGCCGCTTGAACTTCTGCATTGCCCATCGAACGAGATGCTCGTTGATGCGCATTGCGAGGGAGTACAACTCGGAGCGGTAGAAGGCTCCGTAATAGTTGATCCAGCCTCGGACCTGGGCATTGATGTCCCTGGCGAGGCCAGACAGGGTCGTTCCGCTGCGACGGTTGAGGTGCCATGCCCTCATCTTCTGGCCGACCGCCTTCCTCGCTGATTGGCTCATGGCCGGCAAGAACCCAACGAAGAGTCCTCGCCGGCTGTTAGCCCGGCGTGCCCGAAAGGTATAGCCGAGGAAGTCGAAGCTGGTGTGCTCCGAGTCTCCTCTTCGGTGGCCGTCCTTGCAGTAGACGACCTTCGTCTTGTCGGGGTGCAACTCGAGACCGAGAGGCCCGAGCCGGGAGGCGATATCAGCCCGAAGCAATCGGGCCTGTTGCTCAGTGTCACAGTGGACAACAATGTCATCCGCGTACCGTTCGAAGGGACAGCCCGGATACTCCCGGTCCATCCAACGATCGAAGGCATAGTGCATGAACAGATTGGCGAGCAGGGGTGAGATCGGGGAGCCTTGCGGGGTTCCCTTCTCCCTTGGCATGAGGGTCCCGTCGGGCATCAACATGGGGGCTTTCAGCCACCGTTCGATGTACAACAAGACCCAGCGTTCGTCAGTGTGGTGAGCAACCGCTTTGAGTAACAGACCATGGGGAACGCTGTCGAAAAAGGCCCGGATGTCAAGGTCCAAGATCCAGTCCTGCTTCCAGCAGCGGTTGCGCGCCACGGCCAGGGCGTCATGGGCTGAACGCCCAGGACGATAGCCGTAGCTGTCAGGGTGGAAGATCGGCTCAAGCTTCTCCTCCAGCAGCCTGGCGGCCGCGGTCTGGGCAATTCGGTCTGCCGTGTTGGGCACCCCTAAAACCCTGACCCCTGCCCCATGGTCCTTCGGTATCTCCACCGCTCGCACCGGCCCGGGAAAGTAGCTTCCCGAACTCATCCGGTTCCACAGCTTGTAGAGGTTGGCCCTCTCCTCGCTGGCGAACTCGGTGATGGTGACGGCATCCACGCCGGGCGCCCCGGCATTCGCTCGGACCCTCTCCCACGCCTCGAACACGAGACGCTTCGAAATGTCGAACGGCTTCACCTTCAACTGTGGTCCGCTCACCGGCTCATCCCCCGAAAGGTTGACCGCTGGGTGACCTGGCCTGCCCGACCCCTTCGCTCCAGCCTCATTACAAGGCCTTCATCACTACTACGAGTCGGCCCGTCCCTGTGCCTCGCATCGGTACTCTGCCGCTCACGGTTGACGCCGCTTGCGGTCCTCCCTCTCGACGACCAGGGGGCCGACCTCACCCATTTCGACTGGCTGTCGGTATCGAGACGACAGGTTCTCCTGTTCCCTACCTGCGCCCACGACGAGCTCACGCCACCTATACACCGGACACCACCAGGGCCACACGCAGGCAGCTCCCTGGCTGAGGGACCACCCGCAAGGGCGCTCCTTTGTCCCGGGGCATGCGAGCCCCCCGGTTTCGGTGTCATCAAGAAGCCTTTCGATGCGTCAGCAGTGGTTCACTCATGTTCGTCTTCTCGTCGCCTACCTGGCCCGCTCTCGGCGGACCGTTTCCGCAACGCTCACCACCCCGGCTCTTGACCGACGCAGCTTGCGGTGGTTTGGGGTCTCCGCCTGCACGGCGACCCCGGAGGACCTACCTCCATCGCAGATAGAGCACGTGTCGCTCTGGCGATCTTCTACATCGTCATCCCTCCACTTTCAGGACACACCCCGCATACGGCTTACCGACGGTCTTCTGGACATGGTTACGCCGCCTTCGGGTATCGGATGGTGCCCATCAGTTGATACAGGCCCTGGTCGTGGAACCAGGCACTGGTCCAGCGGCCCGCCTGCCCGGCATGCAGGTTGCGACCCCGCTTCTTGACCATCAGGCGGAACAGCCGCCACCAGACATACCTGTCCAAGGTGACGAACTTGTTACCAGCGTTGCCGGTGCGAAAGTAGTTGCCCCAGCCCCGGAGGAACCGGTTGAGGGCACCTATGACCTCGGGGAGGTCCTTTCCCACCTGGGACCGGGCGGTGAGGGCCTTGACCCTCGCCCGAGCCCGCTTCATGGACCGCACGGAGGGCCAGCGGTGCAGGTAGTAGCGGATGATGCGCCGCTGCTCCCAGAGCCGACCCGACATGCGGGCATGGAAGTGGCACCCGAGGAAGTCAAAGCCCTCCCTGCCTTCCCGGAGATCGACCACCGCGGTCTTGTCCGGATGCAGGACCAGACCGAGGTCGCCCAATAGCTCAGCCGCAAGCTGGTGGGCTTGCTCAGCCTGTTCACGGGTCTCACAGAGCACCACAAAGTCGTCCGCGTAGCGGACGACTTCTCCGACGCCCCGCTCGGCCCAGGCCCGGTCGAAGGCGTGCAGGAAGATGTTGGCCAGAAGCGGGGAGATGACCCCGCCTTGAGGGGTCCCGGAGACCGTCTCGATGACCACCCCATCGACCAACACCCCGGCACGCAGCCACTGTCGGAGGAGCTTGAGGACCCGTCGGTCCGAGACCCGCTCAGCGACCAGAGCCAACAGGCGCTCGTGGTCGATGGAGCCGAAGAAGTCAGCGATGTCGGCCTCGAAGACGAACTGCTTGCCTTCTATGAAGCCGACCCGGAGCTTCTCCATGGCCTCGGTGGCCGACCGTCTGGGCCGGAACCCAAACGAGCAGGACAGAAAGTCGGCCTCGAAGATGGGCTCGAGGACGATCTTGGCGGCCTGCTGGGCCACCCGGTCCTTGACAGTGGGGATGCCCAACGGACGGAACTTTCCGTCGGGCTTGGGTATCTCCACCCGCCGAACGGGCCGGGGGAGATAGTTGCCTGTCCGGAGGTTTGCTTGGAGCTCGGAGATCATCCTCTCCGCCCCATAGGCCTCCACCAGCCCCAGGGTCATACCGTCAACCCCGGAAGCTCCACGATTGACTCGCACCCGCTCCCACGCCTCCCACAGGACGTCAGACCTGTGGATGCGGTCATACAGGGCATGGAAGCGTCGATCCGAAGACTGCTTGGCCGCAGCCCATAGCCGGTTCTGGAGTTGTCGCACTTTGGCGGGAGGCAGATGACGCCCCTCGGGGTACTTGGACCGGGCGGTCCCGGCCATGCCCTCGCGCTTACCTCTGTTCCCGGTGTGACCGAAGTCGGGGCCCTTCCCTGGTCTTAGCGGGGTGATGACGCCCCTCCCAGGTACTACGACCCCGTCGGACTCCCGCTGGTCTCCGTCGGACTTCACCACTGGCTTATACCGACGGTCTTTGTTGACGAGGCTGACCAGACGGGCCTCTCCTGTCCCGAACCAAACCCTGCGTGCGTGCCGATCCACGTACCCCGGGGGGACCCGACCAGGGGCATCTCCGGAACTGGCCAGTCGGTCGGACATGGGCCTTCGCCGTGAAATGAGCGGCTCAGCTCCCCCGTTGTGAATCTGACGAGGCTGCAGGACTCGGAGCTGGTGCTCCTACGGCCCACACGCTTGCTCCCTCCAAAGAGGCTCTTGACGCCCCGCTCAGCCCGCCGCCTCTCGACGACGAACCGGGGCCTGCTACCGGGCTCTCCGGCGATTACCCGGGCGGGACTCTCACCCGCTGGCTTGGTCCAGTTTCCAGGACGCAACATCGCCTGATCCTATGAACCTGGACCGCTGGGCGCCCACCCGCGGACCCCTCGAACCGAGACCGGCCGACGCCCGCCCTCGGACCCCTCGAACCGGGACCGCCCGACGCCGACCTCCGATCCCCAGCGCCGGAGGTCAACCGTCGGGCGGGCCGGTCCTCAGGAGAGCTCGGCCCGGAGGCGGGACGCCTCCATCTCCAGCCGGCCCCGGGCGCATAGCCCAGCGGCCAGCACGGCGTAGCGGGCCAGCCGGTCGGCGGCATAGTCGTGCCCGGTGACGCGCAGTGAGCGGGCCGCCGACATCATCATCTCGGCCCGGTGCAGGTAGTCCCCGATCAACTCCGCCAGCCGGTCGGCGGCCGCCAGCATGCTCACCGCCTCCGGATGCCGGCCGGCCTCCGCCAGGTCATGCGCTCGAGCGGCCGCGCTTTGGATTCGGGCCCGGATCGAAGCCCGGCCGGCGGGGTCGATCAACTCCGCGGCCGGAGCCGGGACAACCAACCCGGCCGGATCCGGCCCGGCCCCTTCCGGATCGATCTGGTACCCACCGGGCCCCGCCGGGTTGAGAAAGACCAGGGCGGCGCCGGCCGCCTCCCGGGCCTCGTCCAGGGCGGCGGCCACATCCACTTCGCACACCCCGTCCGCCGGGGGCCCGAAGCAGGGGTGATCCAGCCCCGTACCGGACGGGAGCCAGGCCCGCAGCGCCTCGGCGTCGCTGAACACGGGCATCACCTTGAGCCGGCCGGCCCGCACCGGCACACCGCCGGCGGTGGGCACCAGCAGGCGGGCGCCCGCCAACCAGGACGCCGGGATGAAAGCCGTGACCCGGTCGCGACTCAGGCTCAGACCCAAAGCCAGCGATACCACCGCCGGGTTGGCCAGCTCCCCGTAGCCCTCCAGGGCGGCCAGGAGCTGGTCGTTGGGTGACCACACCTCGACTGTGGACAAGCTCTCTGGATGGATTCCGGCTGAATGGACTCCGGGCAACAGGTCGGACACCGCTGGCTCCTTGCTCGACAGGCGTGGGCCAAGGATGCGCCCGGGGTTCCCCACCGTCTTCCCCATCCCGTTCCCCACTCCGGAAAATGGGTCCGATCCCCGTCAGCCAGAGGCTTCAGACCCGGGTCGGGCGGACGCAGTAGGCGGAGCGAACCAGCTCGCTCGCCTCGCTGGGGGACAGGCCGGCATCGATATGGCGCTGAAGGGACCGGCACAGCCGACGGTAGATGTCATCCACCCGGTCAGGCCGGCCCGCCCGACCGGCCACATGCATCCAGACCTGGAACAGCTCCTCACGGGCAGGATCGAGCGCGAGGCCCTTCTGGACCGCCCACTCGGCCGTGTCGTGATCTCCCGAGTCCAGAGCGAGCCGCCCCAGCCGCTCGGCGGTGTCCACCACTCGGGCGACCATGCCCAGGTCGAGGTGCTCGGCACCCACCCACTCGTAAAAGGGCCGGCTCAGGCTCCCCGTGAATGGCTCTCCCCCCACCAGCCCCAACGCCTCCTTGAGCCCGGCCGCCACCTCCGCCGCCGTGCCGACCCGGGGATCGATGAGGTCCTGGAACCGGGTCCAGTCACAGGTGACCTCATCCGAGAGGGTGTAACCCCGCTCCGTCAACAGCAGTCGGGAGGAGGAGGCGGTCGACTCTCCCAGGAGCAGTCGGGCCCGGGAGATGACGTTCATGACCGTCTTGCGCCTGGGTTCCCCGAAGTTGTCCTTGGACACGTCGGCCGGCCACAGAGCGGTGGCAATCTGGTCGGCACTGACCGGCCGGCCCCGGGTGGCCAGATAGCAGATGACCGCCAGCGCCGAGGCCCGCCGGCTGGCGGGGACGGAGTCGGGTCCGGCCCCTCCGATCACTTCGACCGGACCGAGGATCTTGAGCTCCACCGGTCGTGCGTCCGCCGGGGTCGCCGGCTTTCGTGCGTCCGCCGGGGTCGCCGGCTCCCCGCTGCCGACCCGAAGGTCGATGACCGGGCCGGCGTCGGAGCGGAACCCCAAGGACCGCTGGACGCCCTCCGCATTCTCGCTGCCGGCCTCCCTTGTATCGGGCCTTTCGCGGCCGACCTCCTGGTCGGTCGGTTCCACGTCCATGGTGACCTCTCCCCAGTCTTTCGAATCCCAGTCCGCAGCCCCGGCCATCCAGTCCTCCAACTCCGCCAGCTGATCGGCATCGACCACCAGGTCGGGATCGATCCCCGCTTCTCCCCAGGCTCCGCCGCTGGGTTCCCCGCTCGCCTCACCGTCAGGTCCGTCCTCGCCAAGCGGCGCGGCCAGGGACTGTTCGAGGAGGGCGATGTGTCCGCTGTCTGCCGTCACCCTCAGTCGCATCTCGAAGGACCGACCGCCCATGAGCCCGGACAGGGTGGCGTCACCGGCGGGGCCGATGCTCATCCGCCAAGGCGCTCCTGGCACGGGGCCCCAGCCGACCACCGCCACTCCTGACCGATCGGGTCGGGCGATCCCGGCCAGCAACTCCCTGTCCGGAAGAGGGACGCCTTCGCCCAGCAGAGCAACCGCGGGCAACCACTGGCAGGCAGCCGCCCGGCGAATGGCCACGGACGGAGCAGCCGCCAACTCCGCTTGGTAACGCCCTGCCGTCCGGGTGGCCGATTCGACCACCGTCGCCAGGTCCGACTGACCATCCCCTACGGAAAAGGGCAACCCCACCAGGTCGAGCGATCCCAACATTTCCTCGGCCCAGGGCTGGCTGCGCAACTCGAGCGCCATCTGGGCCAGCAACCCTCCGACCCGTCCCGGGTCGCCCTCCAGGGAAAGCGTCCCGGCATGCTCCAGGTTCACGAGCACGGTCCCGCCCGGGGCCTCTCCGAGACTCACCAGAGCGGGCAGGAAGGGCCAGCTCGGCGCGGCCAGTGCCTCGAGCTCGGCCAGGTCCAGGTTCGGGTCGAGGACCCAGATAGCTCCCCCCTCGATGGCCTCGAAGTGCCGGGGAGGGTTGGGGTCGGGCGGGGAGACCATCACCTCCATGCCGTCTGGGGCAGCCCGGACCATGGCGATGGAGGGAACGGTGCTCTCCTCGCGTTCGAGCAGCGCCCGACCCAGGTAGCGCAGGCCGGCATCGACCCATTGGATGGTTTCCTCATGGGCCAGGGCTCGTGCCTGGGCGTCGGCCTGTTCGACAGAGGGGCGGTTACGCCGTACGGCGCGACCGGAGGGACGGTCGTGCATCGCCTCGCGGCGCCGCTTACGGAGGCCCCAGACAAAGGCTGCCGCCGCCAGCGCGGTCATAGCGGCTTCGGCGTCCGTCACCGCTCCTCTGTCATGCTCCGAGTGGGTCCGTGGTTCTGGCGCCGACCGGCTGGGAGAGGACGGTGCTGCCTCAGCGGCCGGACGCTCCGGCTGCGGCATACCGATGGTTCCCGTCATACCGGTGACCGCCGTGGACGCGACCGGGTCGGACACCGCGGCACCCGGCCCACCTCCTAGGGTCCCAGTGCCAACCGCGTCGGCCGGCATGACCAGGACCCAGCCCGGATATATCCAGTGGTCGTCAACCAGGGCCCGGCCGTCGGGCTGAGCCCGACCCCGGTTCAGGGCATCGATCTCCTGATCGCGCCGCCAGTCCCCCAGATGCCTTTCGGCTATGACCGAGAGACAGTCACCCGGCTGGACCAGGTATACCTTGGTCCCAAGGCTCAGTCCGAGAGTGTCGGCGGGCGCGCCCGCATCTTCAGGATCCCCGGAACCGAGGCGGGGCGCGGATGTCTCGTTGTGATCGGCCAGGCCCGGATGGGGCAGGTGGCGGCCGATGACGGTGGCGCTGACGGTCGTCATGGCCGGGTCGGCGGGCACAGGTGCGACGGGAGAGCGACCACCGGTCGTCCCCGTGCCCGGAGCAGGGTTGAATATTCCTGGGTCGCTGGTGGTCACCGTGGCGGCCGAGGCGGCTGGCGCCACTCCGGCTACGGAGGCGGAGGCAGTCGTGGCCGACACCAGAATCGACAGGGCGGCGGCGCTGTCGATGAGGCGCCGCAGCGGAGAGAAGGTGAATCGAGCCACCCGCCGGCGCGCCGTCGCTCCGCTCGAGCGGACTGCAACCCCGTAGAGGAGAGTGCTGCACGCCAACCATGCCGACACCAGCATCCCGGCCGAGCGGATCAAGCCCGTGAGCGCTGCGGACGGGGTCGTATGGGACAGCCAGGAGCGGAGATGGCTCAGATCGACCGAGCCCAACAAGGGGCCCGCTCTCAACAGCACCAGGAAGACGGCCACCTCGACCAGGACCAGCGCCACTAACCGGACCCAGTACCGGTATGGCAAGGAGCTTCCGGCCATCATCCAACCCCCTGTTCGATCGTCGGAGTACGTGACATCCGCACCGCTCGCTCGCCCCACGGCATCAGCACGGGTCGGCTGAGACTCATGTATCCGAGATCGCTGTAGTAACCAGCCAGCGCTTCGTTGGCGGCGTCGAGGACCAGCGTCCAACCCTTCGAGTCGGCCTCCCGTCCCAGGTCGGCCATCAGTTGGCGGCCATGTCCAGGGCAGGTGCTGGTGACCGTGTGCACCCCGACATAGGGCCTGGTCGGGGACGATCGGGCCAGCACTTTGTGGGCCCGGTGGGCCAACAGGCTCAACCGGAGGGAAGGCAGGATGAGGACGAGGATGGCGACAACCACAACCCAGAAGAGGATCGGCGCCGCCACCACCATCCCGGCCAACGCAGCCACCGCCGCCGCCATCAGGCTCACGGCCAGCACATCTCGGCGGACCGACGGTCTGGCTAGAAGACAGAAGGCCTGCCCGTCGGGATGAACCCGGACGTCGGAGGTAAGGATCGAGAGCAATACCAGAGCCCGCAGGCAGAACGGGCGGGCGACCGGCCACTGCATCTTCGACTGCGGCTGGTCGGCGAAGGCCCGGACCGCCAGGCCGGAGAGGGCCACCCAGCCGGGTCGCCCAGGGGCGTGATTGGCGCCGAGACGGATCAAAGCCACGGAGTCCCCCGATCCGCTCCGCGGCCGCACCAGCTCACTGGCTCGAGCCTCCCGGATCGACCAGCACCGAGCGTGCTTCCTGGACTCCGTAGGTCAGGGTGCCCATGGTCACGTCAACGTTCAGAGGAACGGTCTGGGGGCTCAGCCCATTGCCTACAAAGGTGTAACTCCCCACATAATGGGCGATCACGCTGACCTGGTAGCTGCCCTTCTGCTGGTAGGTGTAGACGGCCGCCGGGGCCGACGAGGAGCCGGGCCCGTAGGCCGTGGCCGAGTCCCCGTCCCCGAATGTCCAGGTGTAGGAGGCGATGGCGGCGGAGGCGGTGACCGAGTAGCCGGCGATGGAAACCGTGAGGGGGGGCAGGGACGTCGTCGGGTTGGATAGCCAGAACCAGGACGCCAGGCCGGTCAGGCCCAGCGTCTGCGGGTTCACTTCGATACCGGATGACACCAGGGGCTCCCACCCCGTAGCCGCCGCCCACACCTGGTCGGCGCTGGGAGGCGGAGGCGGAGGTGGCGGAGCCACGGCTCCGCCCGGCCCTGGAGAACAGGCCAGCACCGTTGAGCCGATGGGAATCCCTGCCGACGAGATGACGACGTATACGGTGCTGCCCAAGGGGGCCGAAGAGGTCGGCACGGCGGCGCCACCAGTCGGACCGCAGACCTGTGTCCCGTAGGCGCTTCCCAGACCCAGCCAAACGGCGCCGCCGAAGCTGTCCGAGAGCACCGTGGCCCCGCCGTATCCCGAGCCCGAGGACTCTGTCTGCACCGGGTCAGAGGCGGAGGTCGGCGCGCCCGTGGCCACTCCCACCCCGAGTCCAGCGGCACTGAGTCCACCACTTGCGTCGGCCAACCCTTGCGCCCGACCGGGCGTCAGGCCGAGCAAGAGGACCGCTGTGGCCACGCCGATGAGTCCCGTCAGTGACTTCATTGCTCCACCGACTGCGGTCCACCGGCCGGATTCAGCCCGGATGCCTGGTATTCAAGCCACTGGCCGTTGGCCCCTTGGACCAGTGAATAGTCGATCGCGGCCGTGCCGGGGTGTTGGCCCGGCTGGCTGAACTTACCGCTGGGCCCGTAGAGGTCGTCCTCGATGTACTTCGCCACGATGGTGACGATCCCTCCACCGAAGGTGGGATGTCCGTTGCGCATGAGCTGCTTGCCATCCGGGCCCAGCACCGCCTTGGGGGCCAAGGTCACCTTGATGAAGCTGATATCGCCGTCGAGGCCTCGGGGGTCGTCGGCGGCATGCGCGTCGTGAGCCACCAGGTAGTCGATGTTGGCCAGCTCAATCTTGTAGGCAGGACTACCGGGCACGGCGTAGTTCGCCACCAGGGCGGCATCTGGGTGCTCGTAAAGCCAGTTGTGGTAGGCGTACAGGGCTCGGAAGGCGACTAACAGGTTGTCGCTGTAGGCGCCGGCTAGGGACGGAGCGGGGTCGTTGTTGAGGGCGTAGGGGGACGTGGTGGCCGGCGCGGATCGGCTGACGGTGGGAGAGGTCGAGCTGTGTCCGGTGAAGATGAAGCCCACGCCGGCGCCGGCTACCAATGCGACCAGGGTGATGGCGGCCAGGATGCGGAGCCGGCGGGATCGGGGGCCGGGGGGGTCATCGGAGTAGAAGACCTCCATGTCGGGCGGGAGAGGGGTTTCATCGGTCATCATCGTCAAGTCTTCCTTGGGCTAGGGGGCACCGGAGGGCGCCGCCTCCGCCTTGGCGGTGGCGGTCAAGTGGACGGCCCCTCCGGGTAGGAGGATCCGCAGCAGGGTGAGATTCACGGAGTCCTTGAGTTGGACCGTCACCGAATTGCCGCTGACCGACAGTTGGCTGACCTGGTAGCCGCTGGGCAGTCCCGTCTGGCCGGCCAGGTTCGCGGACACCAGGCTCTCGGCCAGGCCCGGGTTCAGGACGACCGAACCGGTCTGCCGGTACGCCGACTGATCGATGCCCGAAGTACCGGCGGCGGCGGCGGAGCTGGCCGCGCTCTGCAGGGTCCGCTCGACCGAGATGCTGTGCCACAGGTCGAGGCTCATCCCGCCGAGGGGCAGCAGCACCAGGGCCATCCCCAGGCACCAGATCACCAGGGCATCGCCTCGCTGATCCCGAGTTGTGAAAGGCCGGTTCATCCGATGCTCCGGTACTCGTCTACCAGCTGGGTGCTGGTGGCTGAGTAGTGAAGACTGCCCACGGCGCCGATGAGGGGGATCTGCGCAGCCGGTATCAATACGGTGACCTTGGCCGACACCTCGGCGCCGCGGGACAGCGAGCCCTCAAGGCTGACCGAGATCTGGTCACCACCCACTCCGTCGGTGGCGCCGATCTCCTGGACGAGCTGATCGGCGCTGACCACCCCGTCACTCCAGGAGTCGGAAGTCACCAGTGTCCGGGCCGCGGCGGACGCGGCGTCCCGGGCATCGACGGTGCGGGCCTCCCAGGTCGGCAGGGTGAGCACCAGGAGTAGGACCGGTATCACCATCAGGCCGAGGCCCAGCGTGAGGGAGAGCGGCGCCGACCCCGACTGACGGTGGAGGCCTGCGGCCGCGGCACTCATGGTGTCACCGGGCCGGGCGGGGTCTCGAGAGCTTGCACCCCGAGTTCCTGAACCTGAACAGCTGGTACGGGAGGGAGCCAGCCGGGCAGTGTGCCCGACGCCGCCGCCACCACGTCGGATCCTTCGACCTGGCAGCTCAGATGGATACCCCGGCCCAAGCCTCCCGACAACAACCCGGACATGACCTCGGTTTCTTTGGCCTGACAGGCGACCACAGCCGCGGCGGGATCGCCTTGCACCGACCCGGTCTGGGCGCCCTCATCCACCGCGGTACGGACAACGCCTTGTCCGTACTGATCGACTATCAGGTTGGCGGCCATGAAGACGACGCCGAGGAGTATGACCACGGCCATCAAGGTGACGAGGAAGGTGTCCCCTCGCTCGTCCCGCCCTCCGCTCACCACCCTCGGCACGACTGGCTCAGAGGCCGAGCTGGCCCGAGACCCAGGAGACCACACTGCGGCCCAGGGTCTCCAGCAGGCCACCGATCACCACGATGGCTACGACCCCGAAGACGATCCAGGCCAGGTTATCGGTGATCACGTTCCCGGCCTCGTCCCGAAGGGGCCGGTCGGCGGCCAACCTTGACACGGCTGTGAGGGCCGCCACCATCCAGGCCAACCAGAGCCCGCCGGCCCGCGTCGGGCCGGGTCGCCCTGCAGTGTCCTCCACCATCACGTTCTCCTTTGCTTGGTTGATCAACGTGGACTCTCAACCTGCCCCGAACAACAGCCGGGGGACGGGGGCCAACAGGAACAGCAACAACACCGGGGCCATGAAGACGAGGTCGGGCAGCACCATCGACATCTGGCGCCGGGCGGCGGAACGTTCGACCTCCTCGCGACGCTGAAGGCGCAGGGCGTCGGCGTGATCCAGAAGAGCCCGGGGCAGATCGATTCCCCCTCGGGTGGCTGCGGCCAGGAAGCGGTAGAAACGGGCCGCCGCCTCCTCGGCCGTCTCGGTGGCGAGCAGACTGAAGGCGGCGGCGTCCCCATATCCGGCCGCCACCAGGTTGAGGGCCCGGCTCAGGTCATCGATCACCGGGCCGGAGCCTTCCCGCACCACTTCGGCCACGGCCGTCATCAGGCTCTTCCGGTTCTCGATCCGGGGACTGAGCATGGCGGCCACGGTCGGCAGGTCACTGCGTATGCGGGCCGAGCGGCGGGCTGTGGCCGAGCGCAGGCGGTCCGGGGTGCGGCGGACCCCGACTATCGCTCCGGCCAGGAAGAACCCCACGGTCAGGCTGGCCGAGCCGGTCAGAACGCCGAGGACACCGAGTCCCACCGGCACGCCGAGGGCCCAGCGCAGGTGCAGACGGCCATAGGCACTCGCCGACATCGGGTAGCCCGCCTGGCGCAGCCGTCGCTCCAGATCGCCTCCTTCGCCCAGGCCCAACAGCCGGGCCAGACCGGCACCCATGCCGGCGGCCAGAGGTCCGAGGACCCGCCGGGTGGCTTCCGTGTAGAGGGCGGGCTGGGAAAAGGAGGTGACGTCACCACCGAGGCGGGATCGGGACACTTCGGTGTAGGCCAGGAAACGGCGCACCACATAGCGCCTCGGTCTCACCAGTTGAACGGTGACCAGGCCCACGGCGGCGCCGGCACAGCAGGCGGCCAAGAGCAGCGGGGCGTTCACGCCGCCGACTCCGAGGCTAGGAAGACCCGCTCGGCGGTTGGGATGGGCCGGCCCAGGCGACGGGCGAGGAGCAGTCCGACCAGCGATAGGCTCACCCCGACGGCCATCACGACCACACCCACCGGTTCGGAGAAGAACTGCCGGTAGAAGGACTGGGTGGCGCACAGGAATACGAGCAACACATACGGGACACCGAAGACCGCCCAGGTGGCGATCCGCGACTGCGTCTGCACGGTCCTGATCCGGTCGGCCAACTGCAGATCGCCCTCGATCTGGGAGATCAGGCTGGACAGGATGCGCAGGACCTGATCCGTGCCCTCCTCCACCGCCATCCCGAAGGTCAACAGCACCGGGTCCGAGATCGGATCGGCCAGTTCCATCCGAACCGCCTCCAGGGCTTGGCGATATCCCACCCGAGCGGACAATCGGACGTAGCGCCCCATCGGCGCCCTGAGGGCCGGCGGTCCCGATACTCCCAAACCCTCCAGGGCATCGTGCAGGGTCGCGGCGCCGGATTCAAGCTGCCCGATCACCTGGCGCAGGGCCTCGGGCCACGCCTGCAGCCGGGCATCCGCCCGGCGACGCCGTTGGGAAGACCAGTAGGCATAAGGAGCTGCCCCGGCGGCGGCGGCCGGCATCAACGCCACCGCCACGGTTTGGTCCAGGAGGTAGAGAAGAACGAAGGTGGCGACCGCCACCGCCCCGGACGCGGCCCAGAACTGTCGAGGCGTGACTGCCGCTCCGGCTTGGGAGAGCCAGACCTGGCGCGAGAGCTTCCTCCCGACTCGGAGCCGGTGCGGCCGGCGGGATCCAGCCGTCTCCACCACACCTCGGCCTCGGATCAACTCGGCACTGAGCCACACGCATACTGCCGTGCATAGGGCGGCCAGGGCGTTCACAGCACCACCTCGGTGCCGGTGAGAACGTCATGGAGGCGTATCCGGCTGCGGCGGAGCACCCGGTTGCACTTGCGTTCCAGCCCATCACCGACCGCCGTCGAGGCCAGCTCCATCGGTGATCCGATCTCGGACCGGGCAAAGATCGGATTGACGGCTATCCCACCGTGCCCCAATTGAGGGGGCACCACCGCTATCTCGGTCACCTGACGCAGAGTCTGAACTCCGGAATCGTCCTTGTCCGCGAAGATGACCACGTCGAACATCTCGGCAAAGAGACTCCGCAACTCTGAGCGCCCCATAGCCGGCACGGCCGCCGTGGCAGCCACGGCCAAAGCGTCGAAGGCCTCCGAGCAGGTATCGGCGTGGACCGCGGCCACACAGCCGGTGCCGAGGTTGGCGGCCATGGCCAATTCCCACGCCTCGGTGCCCTTGAGCTCCCCGAGCACGATCAGATCGGGACTGGCCACCCGCGCCGAGCGGATCAGGTCGTAGAGCGACTCCACCTTC
>DATLUK010000377.1:0-2387 GCA_035533195.1 Acidimicrobiales bacterium
GCCGATCATCACCCTGGTGGACACGCCGGGCTTCCTGCCGGGCAAGGACCTGGAATGGCGGGGCATGATCCGCCACGGGGCCCAGATGGCCTTCGCTTATGCCGAGGCGACCGTTCCCCGCATCTGCCTGCTGCTGCGCAAGGCATACGGCGGCGCCTACATCGTGATGGACTCCAGGCCGATGGGCTCGGACCTGTGCCTGGCGTGGCCGTCGGCCGAGGTGGCGGTGATGGGAGCCAAAGGGGCAGTGCAGATCCTGCACCGCCGGGTCGGGGCGGAGGAGGCCGCCGAACTGGAACTCGAGTACGAGGTCAACTACCTCAATCCGTGGATCGCGGCCGAGCGCGGCCTCATCGATGACGTGATCGACCCCGCCCGCACCCGCGGCGCACTGATCGGCGCCCTGGAGGAGATCCGGGCCAAGCGCGAGCACGTGGGCGGGCGCAAACACGCCAACGGTCCCCTTTGAGCACGGCCGGCCCCGTGGCCACCGGACGACTGGACGAGAGTGAGTCGGCCGACATCGCCCGCCTGTGTCGGCTGGCTCTCGGCCCCGACTCGCCCGATGAGGCAGACCTCCATCAGGCTCTCTTCGCCGTCGCCAACCCGGACGACCCGGTGGCGGTGGTCCGGGGCGATCCGTCCGTGGGGGTGGTGGCCAGCGTCATGCGCCGGGGGGAGGGCCACATCCGGCTCCTGGCCGTGCACCCCGACCACCGCCGCAGCGGGATCGGTTCGACCCTGCTGGGCGCCGCCGAAGCCGACCTGTCCGGCTCCAGTCACGTCTCGGTGGGCGCCGATGCTCCCGACTACCTCTTTCCGGGGGTGGCCACCCACCTGACCGAGATGCTCTGTCTCATGGAAGCGGCCGGCTACAGGCGCACCGAGACCCACCTGAACATGAGCGTCGACCTCGGCCGACTTCCCTCGGATCCGGGAGGCGCCATGCTGGCCACCGAGGCCGAGGCCGATGAGATCAGAAGCTGGGCGGACCAGCACTGGGCCTGGTGGGCCGACGAGGTAATGAGGGCCCTGGCCAAGGAGAGGCTTCTCATCAGTCGGGACGCCGATGGGATCAGCGGCTTCTGCGCGTGGGACGTGAACCGGGCCGGCTGGCTCGGGCCGGTGGCCGTCCGGCCCAGCGCCATGGGCGGCCGGATCGGGGTGCCTCTTCTGCTGGGCGCCCTCAACCGGATGAAGGCCGACGGCCGGACCCATGCCGAGATCGCCTGGATAAGCCCGGTCCGTTTCTATGTCCGCACGGTCGCAGCCCACATATCCACGGCCTTCATCGTCCATCGTCGCCGTATTGTCCCGAAAGAGACTGGATCTGGAGAGACCGGCTCTGGGGAGGCAGCGGGATGAGCGATCCGGTCTTGTTACCGCCGCCCCATCGGGTGGAGTTGGGCCGCCGGCGCCTGGCGTGGTCCGAGCCTGCCGCCGTCCTGGAGCCCGGGCATCGGGCCGAGGGCTACCGGTTGGTGGCCGGGTCGGAGGGGATCCGCCTGAGCGCATCGGACGGTGCCGGGCTGGCTCGGGCCCGGGCCACCCTGGCCCAGCTGCGCGGACCCGAGGGGGTGGCCGAGGCCGACATCACCGACTGGCCGGACTATCCGGTCCGGGGCGCGATGCTCGACATCTCCCGGGACAAGGTCCCGAGCCTCGCCACCCTCAAGTCGATCATCGACCTGATGGCGGGTTGGAAACTCAACCATCTGCAGCTCTACATGGAACACACCTTTGCCTACTCCGATCACGAAGAGGTGTGGCGCCGGGCCAGCCCGTTGAGCGCGGCGGAGTTAATTGAGTTGGCTGGTTACGCCGGCCAGCGTCACGTCGAGTTGGCCGCCAACCAGAACGCCCTCGGCCACATGGAACGCTGGTTGTGCAAGGACCGCTACCGCCCGCTGGCCATCGCCCCTAGGGCCTACCTGGATGAAAAGGGCCGGCCCCACTTCCCCAGCACGCTCGACCCCACCAACCCGGGGTCGCTGGAGCTGGTGCGGTCGTTACTGGCGGAACTGCTCGAAAACTTCGACAGTCCCCTGGTCAACGTGGGACTGGACGAGCCCTGGGAGTTGAGCGCCGACCGAGCGGGAGACTACGGCGCCTATATCTCGGCCCTCCGGGCCGCCCCGGAGCTGGACGGGCGCCAGATGCTGATCTGGGGCGACATCGTCGCTCAGCACCCCGAACTGGTGGGCGGCATCCCCGAGGGCGTCACCGTCCTCGATTGGGGTTACGAAGCCGACCACCCCTTCGACCAACGGGGTCGGGTGCTGGCCGGCGCCGGCCTGCCGTTCTGGGTCTGCCCGGGCACGTCCTCTTGGAACAGCCTGCTGGGCCGCTGGACCAACGCCCGGGACAACTGCCTGAACGCGGCCCGG
>DATLUK010000378.1:0-17561 GCA_035533195.1 Acidimicrobiales bacterium
TCCGGTGGTCTTCTTCTACATGGATGCCCCGGGCAAGCGGGAGGAGCTTCACGACATGGCCCGCCGGCTCGGGACGGCCGGCTACTACGTCGTCCTGCCCAACCTCTACTACCGCGCCACCCGGGAGTTCAACGTCTTCTCCGGGGATCCCACCCAAACGCGGGAGCGAATGGGGGAGCTGATGGCCTCTGTGAAGGCAGGCATGATCGCCAGCGACACCCGGGCCCTGTTCGACTACGTAGACGCCGATCCCGCCGCCCACTCCGACCGCATCGGATGCATGGGCTACTGCATGAGCGGACCCTTCTCCTTTGCCATGGCCGGCCACTTCCCCGAGCGGATCAAGGCCGCCGCTTCCCTCTACGGGGTTCGTCTCTTCGGTCCGGGCTCACCCGCTCCGCTGGCCGAGAAGGTCACAGGCGAGCTGTATTTCGCCTGCGCCGAGCACGATGAATACGCTCCACCGGAGATGATCGAGTCACTCGAGGCTCACCTCCGGACGACCGGGGTCAAGGCCAGGGTGGAGTGGTACCCGGGTACGCACCACGGCTTCGCCTTCCCCACCCGTGGGGCTGTCTACGATAAGCCGGCTGCCGAGCGGCACTGGGAGCGGCTGCACGCCCTCTTCGCCCGCAATCTCGGCGGCTGAGGTCCAGACCGACCTGGCGGGTGTCTCAGCCGAGACCGGCCAAGTCCGGCATCACCGGCCCGATGTGTGACTCGAGCCAGGACGCCGGGTCCGGACCGGTGGCCCCCACGACCAGCGTCTGGACCCCGACGGCGGCGTAGGCCTCCGCCGCCTGGACTAGATCGTCCGGGCTGGGATCATCCGGGAAGTTCCGGAACATGGTGGTCACCTCTATCTCAGCCGGATCCCGGCCGACTGCCTCACAGTGACGGTGCAGCACCCGGAGCTTGGCCTCGACCTCCTCGGGGCTGCCGATCAGATTGCAGGCGTCGGCGTACTGAGCGACCAGCCGGAGTGTCTTGCGCTCCCCACCGCCGCCGATGAGGAGCCGTGGCCGGGGCGAGCTCACCGGCACCGGATGGCACAGCGTCGCTTCCAGCCGGTAGTGACGCCCGTGGTACGGGCCGTTGTCATCACTCCACATCTGGATGGCGATCTGGATCGCCTCCTCGAGGCGCTCGAAACGCTCGGCCAAGGGCGGAAAGGGAACTCCCAGGCCCAGATGCTCCCGTTCGTACCAGGCGGCGCCGATACCGAGCTCGGCCCGACCTCCGGAGAGAACGTCAAGGGTGGTCACGGCCTTGGCCAACAGTCCGGGGTGTCGATAGGTCACCCCGCTGACCAGCAGGCGGAGCCGGAGTTTTTCGGTACGCCCGGCCACGAATCCCAGGGCCGTGTAACCCTCCAGCATCGGATCCTCGGCCGGGGCCAACCGGTCCATCTGGAAGTAATGGTCCATGAAGGACAGCGTCCGAACGCCAAGAGCTTCGGCCCGGAGGGACAGATCGGCCACCCCGGCTCCCATGGCGGAGGAGTCCCCGGCCCAGTCGAACCGGAATACGTGAAGGTCCACATGCATGACGGTGGTTTACACGACGGGCGCGGGGCTTTGTGTCCCTCCAGGCCCGCGTGAGCCAGTCACCAATCCGAGGAGGTGGACGAGAATCGAACTCTCGGGGCGGGTTTCACAGCCCAGGAGCTGCGGTTGCGGCCCAGTAACATCAGGTGGCCTTGACGCCTCGTCTCCAGCTCGCGGGCATCCTCCTCACCGGCGGCCGCAGCCGGCGGATGGGCGAGGACAAGGCCACTCTGATGGTCGGAGGCGTCACCCTGGCCCAACGGTCGGGACGCCTACTGGAGACTGCCACCGAGCCGGCGCTGGAGGTAGGACCCGGCCATTCGGGGCTCGCCTTCCTGACCGAGCACCCGCCCGGCTTCGGGCCGCTGGTAGCCGTAGCTGCGGCCAGGAGTCACCTTCGTGAACAAGGCCATGCGGGGCCTGCCCTGGTCCTGGCTTGCGACCTACCTCGGTTGGATGCGCGGATTCTCGAGGTGCTTGCTGATTGGCCCGGCTCCGGGACGGTGCTCCCCATGCGCGGGGGAAGGGACCAGCCCCTCTGTGCCCGTTGGTCGGCCACGGCGCTGGACCGGGCGGTGGAGTTGGCCGCGGCCGGGGAGAGATCGCTGCACTGGCTGCCGGAGACCGACTGCCGGCGCCTGGCGGAGTCAGACTGGCCCGACCCGGACCTGGCCGCCGGGCTCGAGGACGCCGACACCCCCGAGGACCTCGAGCGCCTCAGGCTTCTCGGAGGATGATCCGGTACCGAGCGGCGTAGAGGTTGGCCCGGCGGGTAGCCTCCGCCATGATCGACGCCGGGGGGAAGGCCGAAGACACGCTCGTTCAGATGGTGCAGACCACTCCGGACGCGGTGGTGGTGGTCGACGCCGAGGGCGTGATTCGCTACTGGAACGCCGGGGCCGAGCGCCTCTTCGGCTTCAGCGTGGATGCCGCCGTCGGCCATAGTCTTGACCTGATCATTCCGGAACCGTTCCGGAAGCGTCACTGGGAAGCCTTCCATGCAGCCGTGTCGACCGGGTCAGGCAAACACGGGCCGGACGAACTGCTCTCGGTCCCCGCCATCCGAGCAGACGGCCTCAAGCTGTCGGTCGAGTTCACGGTGGCGTTGCTCGGGCATGAGAACAACATCAATGCAGTAGGCGCCATCATCCGGGACGTAACTGAACGCCGGGCCCGCGAATCCGAGCTTCGCAACCGACTGCGAGACCTGGACGGAAGTGCTCAGTAGCAGGGGCCCGTGAGGTCAGGCGAGCCTCATGAACATCTTCTCGACGGTGGCCATCGGGTAGCCGTCGGCCTCGGCGGCTTCCGGATTCTCTATGCAGTACTTGAGGCCGGCCGACACGAGGCGGAAGCCCGCCTGTTCCAGGGCATGATTGGCGGCAGAGATCTGAGTGACTATGTCCCGGCACTCGCGTGCTTCATCCAGCATCCGTTCGATTCCGGCAATCTGGCCTCCGACCTTGCGGAGCCGACGACGAATGTCTTCGGTTACTTCCTCGGGCAGTTCCACGGACCCTCCTGTTCGGACTAATTCAGTCTATACCCTGGGGGGTATGGAATAGTCCTGATACCGGGCGGGTTGGCACCGGAGTGAGCAGCCCTAGCCTGACCCTTCAGACCACGCCGCCCTCCGACCTCCAAGGTGGCGAGCCTCCCGCCCAACCCCGGCCGCCCGGTCGGCTGGCCCGCCTCGGTTCCTGGACCGCCACCCACCTGCGGATCGTGCTGGTGGCCTGGCTGGTGATCCTCATCGGGTTCGGGGCGCTGGCTCCGAAGGCCCAGTCCGTCCTGGCCGGGGCGGGCTGGCAGGACTCGACCAGTGCCTCGGTGGCGGCGCGCAACATCATCCAGTCCCACTTCGGCGGCCTTGGCTCCAGCGCCTTGGAGGTGGTCGTGGTTGACAATCACGGTCCCATCGCTTCGGACCCGGCCGCCCAAGCGACCATCGCCGCGGCCACCGCCAAGCTGCGGTCCGACCCCCGGGTTTCCACGGTCGTGCCCCCGCAGCCAGGGCGATCCCTGTCTCGTGACGGTCGGACCGGGATCATCACCGCCGGGGCGGCAGCCGACCCCAACGCCATGGTCAACGCGGCCGAGGCCCTGGCCACCCCGTTGAACAACCTGTCCCACCCCGGACTGAGCGTCACCCTCACCGGGGACAGCGCTCTGTGGGCCGATTTCAACCAAGCCAACCACTCAGCCATGATGCGCTCGGAGATGCTCTCCTGGCCGGTGACCATGGCGATTCTGGTCATCGCCTTCGGCAGCCTGGTGGCCGCCGGCCTTCCCTTGATGCTGACCATGGCCGGCCTGGTCGTGGCGGCCGGGGCTCTGGTCCTGGCCGATCACCTCGGCCCGGTGTCCATCTGGGCCCTCAACTTCGCCCTGATGTTCGCTCTGGCCCTGGGGATCGATTACGCCTTGTTCCTAGTGGTGCGCTTCCGCTCGGCACTGGCCCGCCGACAGGTGGCCCCCGGTGACCGCGCCGGCACGGCCGCCGCCGTGGCCGAGACCATGGACACGGCCGGCAAGGCAGTTGCCTTTTCCGCCGTGACCGTGCTGGCCTCGCTGGCTTCGATCCTGCTCGTGCCCAGCCCGGCCTTCCGGTCCATGGCCCTCGGGATCATGTTGTCGGTTCTGGCCGTCCTGGCCGCCGCCCTGACCTTGCTCCCTGCGGTCCTGGGACGCCTAGGGACCCGGATAAACGCTGGGCG
This sequence comes from Acidimicrobiales bacterium, assembly GCA_035533195.1. Classification (GTDB taxonomy): domain Bacteria; phylum Actinomycetota; class Acidimicrobiia; order Acidimicrobiales; family JAJPHE01; genus DAHUYE01. The sequence continues at coordinate 4,265 of DATLUK010000378.1, forward strand.
GGTCCGCGTCCGCCGGAGTCGTGACGACCAGCCCGCCGGCGCCCGACTGGAGCAGCGTCTGCACACCTGGGCCGGCCACCTCTGGCGTCACCCCCTCATCTCCGGCGGCGCCGCCTTGGTGGTGCTTCTCCTGGCCGCCGCTCCCGTTCTCGGGCTGCGCACCTCCATGCCCTCCATCACCATCGTGCCTGTCTCGGCCAATGCCCGGATCGGTTACAACCAGGTCACCGCGGCGTTCGGCCCGGGGGCCCCCGGCACCCTTCAGGTCCTCGTTCCGACTCCCTCGGAGTCAGCCGCGGTGGCTGCCCTGGCCCGCACACCCGGCATAGCCGGCGTAATGCCCGGCCCCTCCAACGGCGGCTGGACGCTCAACCAGGTCGTTCCCAACTCCGGACCGTCCACCTCCGCCACCGGCGCCACCATCGACGCCATCCGCCAGCGGCTGCCGAAGGGCAGCCTGGTCGGCGGAGCGGCAGCGGAGAACCATGATCTGCAGCGGGCACTGGCTAGCCGTACTCCGCTCGTCTTCGGTGTGCTGGCCGTACTCGGGTTCCTGCTCCTGCTCATTGCCCTCCGAGCGCCTCTCATCGCCGCTGGCGGGGTGGCGGCCACGGCCCTGTCGGTGGCCGGGGCCTTCGGTATAGCCCGGCTCATCTTCCAAGACGGTCATCTGTCGGGGATCCTGCACTTCACTCCACAGGGCTTCATCGACGCCTGGGGTCCCCTGTTCTTCGGTGCAATGGTCTTTGGCGTGGCCATGGACTACACCCTCTTCCTGCTATCCACCGCCAAGGAGGGCTACGAGACCCACGGTCATCCAGAGCGCGCCATGATCGGATCGATGCGCAGTTCCGGACGAGTAGTCGTCTCAGCTGCCGCCGTGATGGTTGCGGTGTTCCTGACCTTCGCCCTGTCGGGGCCCCTCGCCCCGAAAGAGATGGGAGTCATCCTGGCCGTGGCCGTCGCCCTCGACGCCCTGGTGGTGCGCCTGGTGCTGCTGCCTGTCATGCTCCGCTTCGGAGGCCACCATGCCTGGCACCTCCCTGGTTGGCTGGCAAGGACCCTGCCTGAGGTGCGCTTCTCGCACTGAGCGGGCAATGACGACGGTCGAGGCCTGACCTACTTCATCCGCCCGTAAGGTCGGGTCCTGACACCTCGCCCGGCTGGGAGTGTCCCTCACGGGATCGCTAGGGCCGCCCCGGTTGGCCCCGACAGCCAAGCCGTCGAGGGAGTCGGCGGTCTGACGAGCCCTCGCCTCCCACCAGGCGCCAATGCCCTCGAGCGCCGTGCCACGCAGCCCGGCGTGGCGTAGGGCCCAACCGCGGGCGTGGCCCGCCAGCCAGGCGATGCTCGATCGAGGGCTCTGGTCCAGCATCGCACCAACCAGGTAGGCACGCTCTCCCTGCCGAAGGCCGAGGCCCAACTCGCGACAGGCTCGCCCCAGGTCCGCTCTCGTGACGACCAGGCCGGAGCGCATGGGCGAGAGCAGCCCCGCTACGAACCTCTCGCGCCCGTCGTCGATCGGCACGGAGGCGGGCGCCATGCGCAGGGCGGTGGGAAGGGGCTCATCGGCGCCACGATCGGCCTCGTCCGCCAACGTAGCCAGGACCAGCTCGGCCCAGCCCCGGTAGAACGGGTGGTCCAGGGAGCGCACGGCCTCCAGATACACCGGGGTCCAGCTCGCCAGGTGCTCCCACAACAGCACGGCCGCGGCCCGCTCGACGGCATGACGGCGCCGCCCGTTCCCCATCAAGGCGGCCTCATCCCCCAACCCGGCGTAGCCGGCGAGCAGGACACCCAGATGGTCGGATGGATCTGGGGGGACCACTCCCACGGTGCGCCAGAACCCGGCAACCCGATCGGCCGCTTCGCCACCCAGCATCCCTTCGGCACCGAGGTGTACCGAGGCGTAGGGGTGGGTCTGGAGAACGAACACCTCGGTATGCTCCGATGGCGCCGGAGATCGGCCGAGACCGAGGCCTCGGGCCAGCTCTGGCCGGCACGGTCCCTCCGCGACGGCACCCAGGGCCCGAAACAGCTCGGAGCGGCGGCTCATCCTCGGGACGCTTCGGGTACGGCGAAGGCGTCGGCAGATGGCTTGAGTGGTCTCATCAGCCAGCGGGGCCGGCGACGGCCACCGGGAGAGCCGGTGCCGGCCGGACGGGTCAGGGTCAACCAGCGAAGGTACGCCTCGTGGGACTTCGCAGTATCGACGGCGATATCGCCCTGGGCGTCCCCTGGGCCAGCGGGCCGGACCGTGACCGCCTGATGCCAGCAGTGCATGCCGGAAATGGGATCGGGATGCACGGGGAAAGTCAGGTTCTGGTGAACCCCAAGCTCGTTCCACCAGATGCGAGCCGTGTCGGGGTCGGAGGACCGGTATGGGGTGACCGGGGCTCGCACCTTCATGGTCCATGAACTTTCGTTGTGGCCCAGGGAGACGGTGGCCATGGCCTGACCTTGGCCGGCCGGGTGGCCTTCGGGCTTCCATCGGCCCATGTGGTGGCTGCAGGCAACGACGCCGGGGCGGATGCCCTCCGTGACCCACGCCTTGACCACGAAGTACCCGATTTCGGTCTCGACCCGGACCAGGTCTCCCGTCTTGAGCTGGAGGGGACGGGCATCGACGGGGTGGATCCACAGCGGGTTGGTATGAGCCAGCTCATCCAGCCACTTGGAGTTGGCCGATCGGGTGTGTATCTGAGTGGGAAGCCGGAAGGTGGAGATGAGCACCATCTGACCCGGCTCGAGCCGCCTGGGGTGGACGTGGCTCTCTATGTACCCCGGGACGGCGTGTTCCGGCCAGCCCCAGTCGGCCAGGGTCGACGAGTAGAACTCGAGGCGACCGGAAGGGGTGGGGAATCCCTTCCGGACCACCCCGTCGACCATGACCCCCACGGCCCGGCGACCCTCCGGGTCCGGCTCAGGCCCCCCCATGGGCACGATGTTCGGACTGACCGGAGCCGGCCCGGCGGAGTAGACCCGCCCGAAGGCGCCCACGGCGGGGTCCTCCAACTCACCGTCCGGGACCGCCTGCTCGTGGACCTGGCCCACCTTGGAGGAAATCTCGAACGCCCCCCGGCGTCGCATGTACTCCAGCGGAGACAGGCCCTGGGCCGCCGCCGCCTCCGGCAGTCCGGGTACCGAGTGGTCGAACATCCACCCGTAGTACTCCTCCACGGTGAGTTTCTGGCCGGAGTGGACCACCGACTCGTGGTGCTGGCGGATGCCGAGGGATCCGTCGGGATCGATCCGCCACGACAGCTCGATCCAGAACTCGGTCTCCTCCCAGACCTCGCCCGGGTTGGACTGGCGGGAGTCCGAGACATCCTCACCGAGCCGGCGACGGGCTTCGCGAACCACCGGCTGGCGGAACCCCACCCACTGCCCGTCATACTGCTCGTATGAGTGGGTGTCATGGCGCTCGGGAGAATGACCCATGGGCAGCACGTAGTCGGCGAAGTACGCCGACTCGTTCCAGGTGGGCGTCAGCGCAGCGTGACACCCGACCATGGCCTCGTCGGTGAGCACCTCTGCCCAGGACAGACCGTCCGGGTTGGTCCACACCGGGTTGTAGACCCGGGTGAAATAGACCTCGAGCCGGCCCCGTCCTTCCTTCAGGAGATGGGGCAGAAGGAAACTCATCTCGTTCTGGGCGAGCGGGTACTCGATCGGCCAGGTGAGCTCGTTCCACACTTGAGGGTGCGGCGGGGTGTGGACGGGCCGAGGGACAAACTTGTTCCACGCGTTCGGGAACGTCCCCCCCTCTGTGGCCACCGCCCCCAGTAGTGCCGAGATCATGAACAGCGTGCGGCTCACCTGCCAGCCGCCCAGGTTGCCCGCCGCCGCCGAACGCCAGTTGTGAGCGGCAAAGCGGGTGCCGGCGGTGGCCACCACCTCGGCTACCTCGGCCAGGGTGGCGGCCGGGATGCCCGACTCGGCGGCGGCGTAGTCGAAGCTGAAGCGCTGGTACTCCTCGACCAGAGCGGACTGGAAAGCCTCGAAGGTGGCCGGGAGGTCGGGCCGGCAGCTAGCCAGATACTCCTCCCAGTTCCACCACCGTCGGACGAAATCCGCGTCGTAGGCGCCCGTCCGGATCAGGTGGTTGCAGATAGCCAGATTGATGGCAGCCTCCGAGCCCGGCTGGGGGGAGAGCCAGTAGTCGGCATGGGTGGCGGTGTTGGACAGCCGGGTGTCCAGAACGATCACCTTGGCACCACTGGCCCGAGCATCGATGATGCGCTGAGCATGCGGGTTGAAGTAGTGCCCGGCCTCGAGGTGGGAACTGATCAGGTAGATGACCTTGGCGTTGGCGTGATCGGGGCTGGGTCGGTCGATTCCCATCCAGAACTGGTAGCCGGCCCTGCCTCCCGATGAGCAGATGTTCGTGTGCGAGTTGTGTCCATCGACACCCCAGCTCGCCAGCACCCGCTCCGAGTAGCCGTCGTCACCGGGCCGACCGACGTGCATCATGATCTCGTTGGGACGGCCCTCGGTGATGGCAGCGCGTATGCGCGTCGCCAGGTCATCCAGAGCGTCGTCCCAGGAGACGCGCTCCCAGCGACCCTGTCCCCGCTCCCCGGCACGCCGCAACGGGTAGAGGATCCGGTCGGGGTCGGTTACCTGATTGATGGTGGCCGGCCCCTTGGCGCAGTTACGGCCCCGGGAGCCGGGATGCTCGGGGTTGCCTTCCAACTTCCGGATGCTCAATGTGTCGCGGTCGACATAGGCAAGCAGCCCGCACGCCGACTCACAGTTGAAGCACGTGGTGGGAACCAGCATGTAGTGGTGCTCCGAACGCTCGGGCCAGGACCGAGAGTCGAGTTCCACCCAATCGTCCCAGCGCTCCGGAGGGGGAAATGCTCCCAGCATCACCCCACTGGGGCCCGGGTAGAAGGTTTCCCCCCGTGCCTCCACCTCGGCCCGGGCGGCACTGACCGCCTGGTCGAGATGGTCCAAGCGGCGGCTCGGATAGGACATTTTCTGGTCTCCTCTTCCGATCAGGCCAGGGGAACCGATTGGCCAGCCTGCACATAGGCGTGCTCATGGGCCAGGAGTCCGACCAGAGCGCTGGCCCCGGCAACTGGCCCGATCCAGGGGGCGGCGATGGTCCCGGCCAGCAACAGCGTGCCCACCCAGAAGGGGGCCGCATACCGGCCCCTGGTCATCTCGACTACGGCCAGGTGGGCATGGGCGGTCGGGTGGTGCGGCGTCGTCTCGCCCACCACCATGACCAGGTGGGTCACGGCGGCGCCGGCCAGGATCAGGCGCAGCTCAGCGACCACGCCGTGTGGCCCGAACACCTCGGCCGACCCCAGGAGCACCGCGGCGCCGACCAGGACCGCCTGCACGACAAGGTGCGGCGCCAGCAGCGGACTCTGCCACAGGTCGCGAGCTCTGGCCTGGGCAAAGAGGTAGGCGGTATAGGCAGCGGTCATGGCCGCCAGGGGGAGGCCGAAGCCGGCCAGGACGGTCGCCGCGCCAGGGGCAGACAGGGCCGACGTCAGCAGCGTGCCGGCCAGCACAGCTCCGTAGGCTGTGATGATGATCCCCCCCCGCACCAGCCAGCTACGCCACTGAGGGCGGGCAAAGATCATCCAGAAGCGGAAGGGGTGCTTGAGGTCCCAGATCAGAAGCAGCCCGGTGGCGCCGAGCATGCCGAGCGACACGGAAGGAGCCACCCAGCGGACAATGTTGTCCGACCAGGACAGGATCCCTGCCAACGCGAGAGAGACAGCCAGTAGATAAACGCCGGCGGCTATGGACTTGGTCCAGGTGTAAAGACTCACCCTCCATCCCCAGGGGGCGGCGTGGTCGACGTCGTAGGAAAGCAGCGCGGCCGCGCTGGACGCCGGGTGGCCCGGGTGGCCCGACTTGACGTGGCCGGCTCCGGTGGGACCCTGGCCCGCCCAAGCGAAGATCCCTCCTCCGGGACGGCGGGCGGCGAGGGGGTCGAGCGTGGCCGCGTGCGCCCCGCGATAGAACACGCCCGGGCGGGTCTCCTTCTCCGGGCGCCGGACGGTGACCGGAGAGCGGTTAACCAGCTGGGAAACCTTAGAGCCCGGATCGGAAAGGTCACCGACGAGGATGGCCTCGACGGGACAGACCACCACACAGGCAGGCTCGAGACCAACCTCGAGACGATGAGCACAGAAGTTGCACTTCTCCGCGGAGTGGTCCTCGGGGTTGATGAAGATGGCGTCGTAAGGGCAGGCTGCCATGCAGGCCTTGCAGCCAATACAGATGCTCTTATCGAAGTCCACAATGCCATCGGGACGGCGGTACATGGCCGCTGTCGGGCAGGCTTCCACGCAGGGCGGATCCTCACACTGGTTGCAGCGCGTGACCTGGAAGGCCCGCCGGGCAGTGGGGAATATTCCCACGTCCACCGACTTGACGTAGGTCCGGGTGACCCCGAGAGGCACATCGTTCTCTGACTTGCACGCCGTGGTGCAGGCGTGACAGCCAATGCATCGGGTCTGGTCGAGAACCTTTACCCAACGCGCTGGTGGCGCAGACCCGAGCGCGTCAGACGGGGTGACCGCTGTCATGGACGGGCGCGAAGAGGTCATAATCGAAGCTTCCAGAGTCGAGCCGTCCTCAGTGTGCAATCGGAAGGCCTACCTGGTCAGCGCGGTCCCAGTTGTCATCGATCAGAACCGGTTCCTTCCCGGCTCTGGCCAATAGGCTGGCGGCGATGCTGGCTCGATAGCCCGAGGCGCAGTGGACCCACACCGGGCCATCCGGGACGTCGTCCATGCGAGCCTCCAGATCCGCTAGATGGATGTGGGTCGCGCCTTCAATGTGTCCGTCTTCCCACTCGTCGTCGCGGCGGGTATCGAGCAACGTCAATGGCCGATGCTGTTCCAAGGCGGCCCGCAGACCCGAAAAGTCCGACACCGGATAAGCCGACACGCCCTGGGTGGAGAGACCGGCCGGTTCCCCCACGGCCATCCCTGCGGGGCGGTCGATTCCGATGCGAGCCAGGTCGCGCTGCGCCTTCGCCACCAGTTCGATACTGTCAGCCATGAGGGTGACCGGCGTTCCCCACGGGATGACCCAGCCCAGGTAGGTCGAAAAAGACGTGGCCAGCTCCACTCCGATGGTGCCCGGAACATGACCGGCCGCGAACACCGTGCGGTCCCTCAGATCGACTATCCACTCGCCGGCCTCGATCCGGCGGCGCAGCTCGTCTGCATCGACTCGCCCTGGCACGGATAAGTCGATGGGCAAAGGTCCTGCCCGATTGATAGCTCCCATGTGAGCGTAGTACCGCGGATAGGCGCTCAGCCCGGACAAGAGCTCCTTGACAAACCCATCCTCGTCCTCGGCCAGTAGTGCTTGGTTGTGATGGCGCTCGAACCCGATGGTGGGCGGCCCGGTCTCGACGGTCGAGATCGAGGAGCAGAAGCTGCCAAAGCCGTGGGTCGGACAGACGACGACGTTGTCATCGAGCTCATCGACCAGGTGACGGACCGAACGGTACTGGTCCCGGCTCAAGCCCTCGGCATACTCGGCTCCGACCAGGTCGGTACGTCCGACCGTACCGAAGAGGAGGGACCCGCCGGTGAACACAACCACGGCGCCCTCGCCTATGCCCACGGAGTAAGAGACGTGATGCGGAGTGTGCCCCGGGGTGGACATCACCCTCACGACGAGGCTTCCGAAGCGGTGCTCGTCCCCACCGACCGCGGTCACGCAGGAGAAATCGACCTCATCGCCTCCCCCCACCAGGTGGACGGCTCCGGTCACGACCGCCAGCTCCCGCCCACCAGAGACGTAGTCGTTGTGCAAATGCGTCTCGGCCACGCCGATGATGCGCACACCTGCCGTCTCGGCCGCCCGCATGACCCGATCGATGTCGCGCTGAGGGTCGATGACCACGCCTACCTCCCCATCGTGGGCGAGGTAGCTGCGGTCCCCCAACTCGGGAGTCTCGATGGTTATGACCTCGGTCATGGCACCCCTCCGCCGCCAATCCTGACTTGACCAGTCAGCTATTTGTACGTACTTTTGCAGCAATGGTACACCGCGTGGCAGAGCCGGCTGGGCTGGCTTGGCGTCCGAACCGCTCGGGTCCGGAGCCGCTCTGGGCGCAGGTGCTGGCCGACCTCCGCAGGCGGATCGCCTCGGGCGCCTTCGCGGAGTCGTTCCCAACCGACAAGGGCCTCGTCCGCGATTACGGCGTCTCCCGCCAGACGGTTCGCGAGGCGGTACGCCGCCTAGTCGCTGAGGGCGTCATAGAGCGGCGGCGCCGCACGGGGAGCCGACTCCGGCCCTTCGAGTTCGAACAGCCCTTGGGGACGCTGTACAGCTTCTTCCGGACCATCGAGGACCAGGGCGTAGCCCAGACCAGCCGGGTAAGGGCGCTGGGCATCCGCCGTGCGGCCGCCGTGGCTGAGCGCCTCGACCTCGACCCCGAGGCCGAGCTCGTCTACCTCGAGCGGGTCCGCCTAGCCGGGGGAACGCCCCTGGCGCTCGACCGGGTCTGGCTTCCCTACGATCTTGCCGGCGGGATCCTGGGGGCGGACTTCACCCACACCGCCCTCTACGACGAACTGGCCCGCCGATGCAGCACAGGGCCCGTGCTGGCCCGTGAGCAGATCCGCCCGATCGTCCCGACCTCGCGGCAGGCCAAGTTGCTCGGCTTGTCCGAGCCAGAGCCGTGTTTCGTAATCGAGCGAACGTCCTGGACCGACCAGGGAAGAGCGCTGGAGTGGAGGGTCAGCCTCGTGCGCGGTGACCGCTACGCCTTCGTGGCCGAATGGGCTGCTACTGCTCAGGAGACGGCCCCGCTCGGGTGGGCTCTCGCACCGCCCCAGGATGCAAGTCACCGGCGCGTTCGGTCCGATGTCGGCTGAGCTCAGCACCCATCGAGCGAACATGCATTGGCGTGTCCGATGACACCGGGTTACGGCTCCTGCATCCTTGATGCCCTCGACCCCTCATCAGAGCCTATGGGTCACCCTCATGGTTCGGGACGGAAGCTCGCAGACGCTCGATGACCGGGGCGAACCCGGCTATGTCGCGCACGCTGAAGTATGAGATTCCCCAGCGTTGTCGACAGGCCAGGAGGTGCTCGGCAATCTCCTCGTGGGTCCCCAGGGCGAGGAACGGCGTAGCCAAGGCGTCCTCAACCTGTAGGCCGAGGCGCTTGGCCAGCTTGGCGGCCGCCTCTGTCCGGTCCTCCGTGACCACCACGGCCTGGACGAGGACATTCAGTTCCAGATCGTCCCAGCGACCGCCGGCCTGGTCACGGATGTAGTCGACGGTGCCATCGAGGCGCTCCGGCTCCCAGCGGGCTTCATGGCGCTGGCCGTCTTGGAGGGTGCGGCCCAGCATGGTCAGGCCGATGATGTCAGCATGGCGGGCGGCATGGGCCAGGGCCGCCTTGCCATTCACGCCGACCAGGATGGGCACGTGGTCCTGGAGACTGCGCAGGGTCCGCACTGCCTCCAGCCGGTAGTAGTCACCCTGGAAGGTCACCTCCTGGCCGTCGAGGAGCTGGCGGAGAAGCTCGACGGCCTCGCCCAGCCGGGCCTTGCGTGTCCCTGGCGGGTCGAAGGGCGCCCCGATGGCGGCGTACTCGGTGAAGGCATGCCCGGCCCCGATCCCCACCTCGAGCCGGCCCCCCGTGAGGTGGTCGATACTGGCGAGCTCCTGGGCCAGATGGACCGGGTGGTGGAAGTCGTTGTTGAGGACCAGGGGACACACCCGGATCCGGGTGGTGGCCTCGGCCATGGCCAGTAGAGGTGCCAGCGGCGACCAGCCGTCTACGACATGGTCCCAGGTGTGGAGGACGTCAAAGCCGGCCTCCTCGGCCGCCACGGCCTGGGACCGCAGCTCGGCCGCGGAGCATTCCCGGATCTGGAACCCGAAGCGGAAGGGGCGCACCCAAGGAGGCTATGGGGCAGTCGGACCCGGGAGACGGCTCACCACAGCAGCCTGGGATCCTTGGCCCCCGCCCTACCGCGACCTCGGGGAAATTCCCGGACGGGATCGACACCGAGATGTCAGTCTCGCCTGGTGTCAGAAGAGGCCTGGGCCACCCAGGCACCGTCCGAGGAGCTCCCGGCCGGACCGGCCGTCCTGGTCCGGACCGCAATCGGTGACACCGACGCCCTGGTGGCAACGGTCAATGCCAGTCTCGACCACCTACGCCCCTGGATGCCCTGGGCGCAAGTCCCGGCCACCACCGAGTCGATCGGCACCTTCCTGGCCGGCGCCAACGCCGCCTGGGAGGCCGGCACCGAGTTCCAGTACCTGATGGCCGAGCCCGATACCCGATCCATTGTGGGCTGCTGTGGACTCCACGCCCGCCTGGGAGTCGGGGCGCTGGAGATCGGCTACTGGGTCCATGTGGACCACCTCCGGCGAGGCTTGGCCAGCAGCGCGGCCCGCGCTCTCACCGAAGCGGCCTTTGGAATCGACGCCGTGACCCGGCTCGAGATCCATTGCGATGCCGCCAACACCGCCAGCGCCGGCGTTCCGCGCCGTCTCGGTTACCGCCTGGATCGGGTCGAAGCTCACCCACCGTCCGCGCCCGGCGAGACAGGCAGACTCGTGATCTGGGTACTGGAGCGTTGAGAGCTCATACCGCCAAGTGTCGCTCGCCCGACCTCAGGGCAGCCCGCTCAGCGGTCGGCCCAGGGCGTGGGCGACGGCCGGATTGGCGATCTCCCCCGAGATGGTGGTCAGACCGCCCATGAGGGGATGGCCGTCGCGGGCACAGGCCGGACCCTCCTGGGCCAGGGTGACGACAAAGGGCAGAGTCGCGTTCGTCAACGCGTAGGTCGAGGTGTGCGGCACCGCGCCAGGGATGTTACCGACTGCGTAGTGGACGATGCCGTGCGCCTCATAGACCGGATCCTCGTGAGTGGTCTCGTGGGACGTTGCGATACAGCCACCTTGGTCGATGGCCACGTCCACCACCACCGCGCCCGGCTTCATGGCGCGGACCATGTCCTCACTGACGACCACCGGCGCCCGCTCCCCGGCCACCAGTACCGCCCCGATGAGCAGGTCCGCCTCGGGCAGGGCCCGAGCGATCGCACCCCGGTTGGACGTCAGGGTCATGATCCGGCCGCGGTGAATCTGGTCGACCCAACGGAGCCGGTCGATGTCCCGGTCGAGAAGTATCACCTCGGCCTCCATCCCCTGGGCTATCCATGCCGCGTTCCAGCCCACGTTTCCGGCGCCGATGACCACCACCCGGGCCGGCCGCACACCGGGGGCGCCGCCAAGGAGCACACCGCGGCCTCCGTGCGGACGCTCGAGGAAGTGGGCGCCGATCTGGGGAGCCATACGCCCGGCCACCTCGCTCATGGGCGCCAGCAGCGGCAGGGCCCCATCGGGCGACCGGACCGTTTCGTAGGCGAAGCTGGTCGTCCCCGCCCCCAGCAGCGCGTTCGCCACCTCCGGGTAGGCAGCCAGGTGCAGATAGGCGAACAACACCAGGTCCGGGCGCAGGAAGGCCAGCTCCTCGGGTTGGGGCTCCTTGACCTTGACCACCAACCCGGCCGACCAGGCGTCCTCGGTTCCGACGATCTGCGCACCAGCCAGCTCGAAGTCGGAATCGGTTATCGACGAACCCTCTCCGGCGCCCCTCTCCACCAGGACCCGGTGGCCATGGGCCGCCAGCTCCCGGACCCCGTCGGGCGTCATGCCCACTCGCTGCTCGGCCGTCTTGCGCTCCACGGGCACGCCGACAATCACGCCTGACGACACTAGCGTCGGCCACCCCGCCGAGGTCTGCCGCCCAGGCACGATCCGGGGACAGAAGGTCTTCGACCACCCGGAGAGGCGTACCCCCCCAGGCGTTCCGTCACCAGGTAGGGCCAGGTCGAACTCCATAACGACTGCCTCAGCGGTTAACGGTCCCCATGTCGGCGTACCGGTCGCCCTTGGCGACACCAACATTGTCCGACAGCCACCGCATGTCCTCTTCTGACAGCTCGACATCGGCGGCGACCAGGTTCTCCTCGAAGTACTTGAGCCGCTTTGTCCCCGGGATGGGCACGATGTCGTCGCCCTGGGCCAGCACCCAGGCCAAGGCCACCTGGCCGGCTGTGCAGCCCTTCCGGTCGGCCAGCTCCTCGACCCGGTCCACCAGCTCCAGGTTGTCGGCCATATTCTCCGCGTTGAAGCGGGGGAAGCGCTGGGCCCGACTATCCCCCTCGGGCAGGTCGGAAGTCGAACGGTAGCGGCCCGTGAGGAACCCGCGACCCAGGGGGCTGTAGGCCACGAAACCGATGCCCAGCTCCCGGACGGTGGGCAGAATCTCGTCCTCGGGGTCACGGGTCCAGAGGCTGTACTCGGTCTGCAGCGCCGTGATCGGATGAACGGCCGCCGCCCGTCGGATCGTCTGGACCCCGGCCTCGGACAGGCCGAGGTGGCGGACCTTTCCGGCCTCGACCAGCTCGGCCATGGCTCCAACGGTGTCTTCGATGGGCACCGAGGTGTCGACGCGGTGCTGGTAGTAGAGGTCGACGTGGTCCACCCCGAGGCGCCCCAGAGAGGCGTCACACGCAGCCCGGACGTACTCGGGGCTGCCGTTTATGCCGACCCAGCTGCCGTCCTGCCGCCGCTCGTTACCGAACTTGGTGGCCACCAGCACTTCGTCCCGGCGGTCCTTGATGGCCCGGCCCACCAAGCGCTCGTTGGCGAATGGGCCGTACATGTCCGCTGTGTCCAGAAAGTTGCACCCAAGGTCCAGGGCCCGATGGATGACCCTGACCGACTCCTCGTCATCGCCGTGGCCGTAGAACTCGGACATCCCCATGCACCCGAGCCCCAGAGCGGAAACCGTCAGTGGTCCCAAGCGTCGCTGCTCCACGGCATTGAACCTACAGTCCAGCCCGACCAAGCCCAACATCTTCATGCGGGTCCACCAGGGCGGTAGCCATGACCTGCCATTTCACGGCGGTGGTCGTCTCCTGGGAGCTGGGCGCGACTCAGACCCGCCTGTCTCGACGGCCTTGGAAGCAAGCCGACGATGGCCGCGCCGAAAAAAGGCCGTTCCCCCCGGGAGCGACTCGGTTACGAGGAAACCAACGGCCTCCGCCAAAGGCAGGGGCCGGGCAACCTAAGAGTTCAGCCGACTACTACGACGTCGGAGGCCTGGAGCCCCTTGGGGCCCTGGGTGGTCTGAAACTCCACCTTCTGATTCTCCTCCAGGTTCCGGTAACCGGAGCCCTGGACCGCGCTGAAGTGGACGAAGACGTCTGGTCCCCCGCCGTCCTGGGTGATGAAGCCGAAGCCCTTCTCACCGTTGAACCACTTCACTGTGCCTGTTGCC
>DATLUK010000379.1:0-14343 GCA_035533195.1 Acidimicrobiales bacterium
AAGGCCGTTTCGAGATGTTCCGTCAAGGGATGCAAGACGAGGCACTCAAACGTCTCACCATCACCGCAGACCTGCGACGAGGCATCGACGACGGTCAACTGGAAGTTTATTACCAGCCCATCGTCACCGCCCGCGACGCCACGCCGACCGGGGCCGAGGCCCTGGTCCGCTGGAATCATCCCCGCCGAGGGCTGCTCAACCCAATCGAGTTCGTGGACGTCGCCGAGTCCACCGGGCTGATCGTCCCGCTCGGAGATTGGGTCCTCAACCAGGCCTGCCGCCAAGCCCAAGCCTGGCGCCAAGACAACGTTGTCGACGACGACTTCTACATCGCTGTGAACCTTTCCGCCCGCCAACTGGTCGAAGCCACCCTCGTCGACAGCGTCGCACGGGCCCTCCGCGATTCCGGTCTGCCCGCTTCCGCACTGGTCCTGGAGATCACCGAGAGCAACATCATGGTCAACTTCGACGCCGGGCTGGCTCGACTCCGGTCCCTCAAAGATCTTGGCGTGCGCCTTGCCCTGGACGATTACGGCACTGGCTACTCGTCACTCAACCGCCTCGGCACCCTCCCGGTCGACATTGTGAAAATCGACAAGTCCTTCATCGACGAGGTCACCCTCAAGTCCGGAGCGGCCCTTATCAAAAGCGTCGTCGACGTCACCGCAGCCCTCGGACTCAAATCCGTGGCCGAAGGCGTCGAACACCCCGACCAACTCGTCGCCCTCAATGGTCTCGGATGCGAGACCATCCAGGGCTATCTCTTCGCCAAGCCCATGCCTGCCAGCACCACCATATCCACGCTGCAGCGTCTCCGATCCAGGCACGGTTCCGACGCTGGCAACAATTTGGACGGCTTGGCACTCGCCGAGCCGCTCGGTTAGGACTTCCTGTGGTCAGGCGTGTTCGGATATGAGGTTGCAGGGGTCGGGGGCGTCTGGGTTGAGCCGGCCGGGGGAATCCACCTCTTGGTGCAGGTGGATGCCAGGTCATCACCTCCAAGATCAGGTCGCCGATGTCGACCCTGGGCAGCATAGCCTCGCACCTTTGACGCCCTTGCCGCCTACCAACGGCGGGCAGGCCTCCCGGTGGTGACAATCCTTTCGGTGGCCTAGCCGCTTCCGTCCCGAGAACCCTCGAGGCCCGTCCTACGCGATGGCGTAGTGGCCGTGCCAGGGGGCGCATGTACTTGGGGTTGAAGTCCCCCCTCCGACCCCGGTCCGTTGACCACGCAGGCGGCTCGACATAGGGCGGGCGGCCAGTGGGGTCAGACCGCGAGGGCAATCCGGAGTGCGGCGTCAACTCGTGCCAACTCATCCGTGGTGAGGAGCCCGACTGACGCCCCGAGACGTTCGGGATCGATGGCTGTGGTCTGTTCGACCAGGACGAGGGTCGGCTGGCCGCCGAGATCGATCTCGGGACGGAAGACGGCCGGACGCGCTGCGGTGGAGGTTGGTGCCACTAGCCAGGTAGAGAGGTGAAGGTCGTCAGACTGCACGACGACACAGAATCGACGGCCACCCTGTTCGTGTCCCCTGGCCACGCGAGGCGCGTTCAGGGCAAAGACCTCACCACGCACGAAGCGATTCCATGTCGGTCAGCACCCGGGCCATCTCGGCCCGGTCTTCGGGGTCAGCAGCTAGCGCTTCGGATTCTTCCCTTACGACCTGGCGTTGGCGGGTGACCGCAGCCTCGACCAGTGCCGAGCGGATCGCCTCGGAGACGGGGGTGCCATCTGCGGTGAGAGCGCTCAGTGCCCGTTCGGTGTCTCGGTCGGGCCGGAAGGTGATGACTTGAGCCATGTCGGTAAGTCTACTCTCCCTGTATTACCTAGCGTAACACGATGACATCGGTTGAACTCCCCCCTCGGACACCCTCTGTACTACACGCTCAGGGCCGCCGGCGCGCTGTCCCGCTCGTACAGGCCCCGCTGGTCGCCCCCTCGGCCAGGGCGATGCCGGTCAGCACGTCCCTATAGGCCTCTGACCACGTCTGTGCCGAGCTGCGAGCCACCGGCCGCACCTTCACGCCGACCGTGCGCGCGATAGCTATGCCCGAGGCGGCCGAGGTCCAGACCTGGAATGGGCGGCGCTGGGTTATCCGGCGCCGAAGCTTCGCCCATGTCGCCACGCTCGGCAACGAGGACGGTGAAGCCACCTATCTCATCTTCAGATCCTCAGGAGACGAATTGACGGTGCTATGGGCGACCGGTCATCCCTTCTTCCGCCCCAGTTGGGGAACCAACGTCGTTGGCATGATCCTGAGCGAGGGCAGCGATTGGGAAGAGGTGGGCGAGCTCCTCTACGACAGCTACTGCATTCAGGCGCCCAAGAGGTTGGTGGCCCTCGCGATGGCGATCGCGGCCTGCCCCACTTAGGCTGGCTCCCGCCACTGAAGGGGGGCTATGAGCGACGATGACCTGACCGGAGGAGCGGGGCGCGCCTACGTGGTCGTCTCGGCCGACACCCACGCCGCCCCGGACGACCTTGAGCACTTCCTCTCCTACGTCGACCCGGGACACCGGGAGGCTGTGGCCGCCTTCGGGGAGCTGTCGTCCACCGCCATCTCGATGTTCGGGGGCTCCGACCCCGGCCTGATTGAAGACCCGGATCCGGTGCGGTCCGTGGCCACCCGCCGCTTGGCTGGCATGGGTGTGGACATCCAGGCGGCCAGGTCCTGGCTGGCCCGCTACAGCGCCGACTGGGTCATCCCCGGGGACGGTGACGGCCGTCGATTGGCTGTTCTGGAGGAACAGGGCATTCATGCCGAGGTCACGCTTCCGGGTCCGGTGCTTGCGGGCGGCATTTCCCCGGCGATGTACCTGGGCGGCCACGCCAACCAGGGCCTGGAGGTCGTCTGGCCCGCCATCCGGGCCTACAACCGCTGGCTGACCGACTTCTGTGCAGCCGCTCCAGGCCGTCGGGCCGGCTGCATCCCCATCGACTTCCACGACATGACCAAGGCCGTGGAGGAGGTGGAGTGGGCCCGGGCATCGGGACTGTTCGGCGGCGTCATGCTGCCGGCGATGTCGGTGGGCTCCCGGCTGCCCGGCTACGCCGATCGCTATTACGACCCGTTCTGGAGCGCCTGCGAGGACAGCGAGATGGTGGTGACCCTGCACACCGGCGCCTCCGGCTCGGCCACCGACACCAAGTACCTCTACGACGAGGAGCACGGCCGCTTTCTCGGCCTGTACGAGGTATTCGTCTTCACCCGGCGGCCGCTGTGGTTCCTGATCCTCGGTGGCGTGTTCGACCGCCACCCCGACCTCAAGGTCGTGATCACCGAGAACGGCGTGCAGTGGGTGCCCTCGCTGGTGCGGGATATGGAGGGCTTCTTCGACACCCATGGCGCCGCCCCGGTCCGCTCCTATCTCAAACTGCGCCCGCACGAGTACTTCGAACGCCACGTATACGTGGGCGGCTCGCTCATGAAGCGGGAGGAGGCGGAGATGCGCCACGAGGTGGGTATCGACCGGCTCATGTGGGGCGCCGACTACCCCCACCTGGAGGGTGCCGCCCCGGTCCACCGCCAGGTGCTGGCCTACGTCTTCGGTGGCCTGCCCGAGCCCGACGTGCGCCGAATGCTGGGTGACAACGCCGTCTCGCTGTGGGGCTTCGACCAGGCTCTACTGCAGGCAGTGGCCGACCGGGTCGGGCCCACCCCGGCCGACCTGGCCCACCGGGTCCCACTCGACTCCATCCCCGAAACGTTCAGCTGGAGTCTGGCCCGGCCCGTGCCGCTGACAACCCCGACCTCGTGACCGCGGTCTTCTCCAGGATCGGAGCCAGGCCACGTGCCTGAGTTCTTCGCCGTCGTGGACGCTCAGCGGGCCTGCCGCGAGTTCCGGTCGGACCCGGTGCCGGACGAGCTGCTCGAACGGGTCCTCTCCGCTGCAGTCCGCGCCCCAAGCGCGGAGAACCTGCAGCCATGGGTCTTCCTCGTCCTGCGCGACGCTGCCCGCCGAGCAGCCGTCGGGGATATCACCCGCCAGCTTTGGGAGCGCTCGGCCCGCGACTTCACCAAGCCGAGGGTGTCGACGGCCCTGTTCCAGGATGCCGAGCGAGGAGCCGCCGGCGGTATCGCCGCGGCCCCAGTCCTCATCGTGGTGTGCGGGGACACCTCCGTCTGCCATGAAGGGGCGTTGGCCGCGTCGATCTATCCCGCCGCGCAGAACCTAGTTCTGGCGGCCGGGGCGCTCGGACTCGGCTCGGTGCTGACGACCCTGCCGACACTCGGGCCCCTCGGGTCGCGCCTAGGACTGCCCGAGACGATCCGACCCATGGCCGTTGTGCCTCTGGGGTGGCCGGCGCACCCGCTTGGCCGGTCCGGGCGCCTGCCGATGGCGGACAAGACGCACCGGGAGCGATACGGGGCCGGCTGGCACTGACCGCGGACCCGCAGCCACCTCGTCCAGGTCCACCAGCACGCCCATCGCCTCGGGCGGGGAGGGCGCAGTAGCGTGCCCATATGCAGCGACACAGTTACTCGGTCGTCGTGGACGGCCCGCCGGAGCGGGTGTGGCGGCTGTTCTGGTACCGCGGCCCGCGGCCGCCGGGGGCCGGGCCTGGTGGGGTGAGCATCGAGATACTGCATCCAGGCGATGACTCGGGGGAGGGGCTCGTCCGCCACTGCACGTTCCCGGTTCCGCGCTATCTCTTCTCGGGCGGGATCGGCCAGTCCTGGGAGTGGTTGACCGAGGTGCGTCCGGTCGAGTCGTGGAGGTACAACGCGATCGGTAAGCCGCTGTGGTCACGCGCCGAGGGCCACACCCGGCTCGAACCGCTGGAGGACGGCCGCACCCGGATTCACTTCGAAGAGTCCTACCACGCCTTCAATCCGGTGCTACGAGCGCTTCTAGAGCGCCGAGTGCACAGGTTCATTTCCAAGAACAACGACTCGCTCATCCGCGACTCGATCAATGCCGGTCTTCGGGCGCTCCGCCCTGAGCCGGCACCGTGAGCGCCGTGATCCCGCTGGCGAGCGGTTAAAGGCGTTCGGGGCGAAGAGCTCACCACGCATGGAGCGAGTCCATATCAGCCAGCACCCCGGCCCTCTCGGCCCGGTCTTCGGGGTCGGCGGCTAGGTTCTGGGTTATGGCACAGGTGGAGACGGTGAGGGGTCCGGTCGAGACGGCAGAGCTGGGCCGCACCTACATGCACGAGCACATCTTCGTACTTACACCGGACGTGCAGATCAACTACCCAGAGGAGTGGGGCAGCGAGGATGAGCGCCTCGCTGACGCGGTGGCCAAGCTTAGAGCGGCGGCCGCCCAGGGCACCCGCACCTTCGTTGACCCGACGGTTATTGGACTCGGTCGGTACATCCCACGGATCCAGATGGTGGCCGAGCAGGTGCCTGAGCTGAACATCATCGTGGCCACCGGGTGCTACGCCTATGACTCCGTGCCGTTCTTCTTCCACTTCCGCGGCCCGGCTCTGTCCGCCGCGGTCGGGATGGACGTGCCGGACCCTATGGTGCAGATGTTCGTGAAGGACATCACCCAGGGGATAGCGGGAACCGGCGTCAAAGCTGCCTTCCTGAAGTGCGCCATCGATGAGCAGGGCATGACACCCGACGTGGCCCGCATCATGCGGGCAGTGGCCCGGGCCCACCGCCAGACCGGGGCGCCGATAACCGTGCACACCCACCCGGCTTCCCATACCGGCCTGGAGGTCAAGAGGCTCCTCTGCGATGAGGAAGGCGTGGACGCCACCCGAGTCGTCCTGGGGCACAGCGGGGACAGCACCGATGCCGATCACCTCGCACTGCTGGCCGATTACGGGTTCATCCTGGGCATGGATCGCTTCGGCATTCACGCTGGTCCGGCCACCTTCGAGGGGCGCTGCGGCATCGTGGTGGATATGTGCCGACGCGGCTATGCCGATCGGATGGTCCTCTCCCACGACGCGGCCTGTTACATCGACTGGATCGACCCTAACGTGATCCAGCTCATGGACCAGTGGAACTTCCTCCATATCGAGAATGACGTCCTGCCCTACCTGCGAGAGCACGGCGTCACCGATGAACAGATCAACACGATGCTTGTGACGAACCCGACCCGGTATTTTGAGGTCGCTAGCGCCTACTGAGGGTCCATGCCGAGAGGGCCACCCATGCCCATCGGCCGCTATCGACAGGTTAGGGAGCGACCTCAGCCGCCGAGGGATACCCCGAGTACGAGCGCGGCCACGGTCGTGACCGAGGCGGCCGCGCCCCAGCCGGCCAGCCCAGCCGTGGTCTTGGCCCGCTGGTGCAGGAAGGCGCTGAGGCCCGACGCCGCCACCACGATGATCTTGGCCACGAGCACGCCCCGCCAGGCGGCGGTCTGCTTGGACAGGTCGACGGCGGCCAGATTCCAGAAACCGGTGAGGACCAGCGCGCCATACGCCGGCCACGCCAGCCGGGCGAAGGCGCGGGCCACCGCCTGGGTAGATTCCGGGGACACTCGGCGCAGCGTGGGCACGAGGCCCCCGAGGGTCAGCTGCCCCCCCACCCATACGGTGGTGGCCAGTACGTGTAGCGACAGGCGGACGAGGGTCGAGGCGGAGGCCAGCACCGAGACATTCTGCCTCGCCTCGTCTCGTGCCCTGGCTCGACGGGCCCGCGGGCAATTCCCCAGACCGGCCTCCTGGGCGAAAGGCCGACCATTACCCCATCCGGGCTGCCGATCGACAAGGCTAGAGCCAGCAACCAATGGGAGATGACGATGAGTACTGGCCCTCTGCCCAGGCGGGCCCGGCGCATTAGCTACACGGCTGCCCGCCGCCTGACCCTGGCCGCGGGTCTGCTGATCCTGGCCGTCTTGGCCGGAGTCCTTTATTTCACGAGGGTGGACACCGTCGAGGTGGTGGCCGTGCTGTTCTACCTGCCGGTCTTCGTGGCCTTCATGACCCGGGGGATCGTGGGTGGCCTGGTGGCCGGAGCCGCGGCGGCCGGCGCCTACGTCGCCATCCGCTACCCGTCCCTGAATGCCATTCGGGGGAGGAACCTGGTCGGCCTCCTGGCTGGCCGGGCTCTGGGCTATCTCGCCTTCGGCGGGATCGGTGGCTGGGCGGCCAGCTTGCTGCAGGGCTCGATCCTCAAGCTGAACCTCTTCGACACCGTGGACGACGCCACCGGCCTGCTCAATGCCCGCCAGTTCGTCATCGAGGTCCACCGCCAGTTGGAGCGGGCCCGCCGCTACGGAACCCTCTTCTCCATGGCGACCACCCAGATCGACAGTTCCGTCCTGACCGGCGGCCGGCGGCGCGTCCGCTCCCAGATGGCCGAGCTCGGGCGAGCGGTCAAGGCCACCACCCGCCAGGTGGATGCGGCTGCGCACTCCACCGATGGAGTGGTCCACCGGGTGGTCGTGCTGCTGCCCGACACCGGTGCGGAGGGAGCGGCCGTCTTTGCCGCCCGGCTGGAGCGCAGCCTGTCCGGCCACCTCTACCTGGGCCAGGCCGCCGCGGGTCCCAGTGTCAGTCCTCTGCTTTATCCCGAGGATCAGGACCGTATCCAGGCGGTGCTGGCCCAGCTACATGCTGATGACATTCGTGACAACGGGGAGCGCGAGGCCCTCTCCTCGTGAAACCGTCGCTTCAGCGGGCCGCCGCCATCATCGGCTTCTTCGCCGTGTTCCTCATCCCGATCGCCACCTCCTCCCTGGGTGGACTGACCCAGCTGGTGACATGCAAGGCCATCCAGGCGGTGGGCTTCACCCTGGTCGTACCTAGCCGTGGGGAGCCAACCATCATCACGTCGGAAAGCCTGCAGAAGGGCCAGCGGGCCACGGGCGGGTGTCCCGGCCTCGACTTGAACCTTCAAGCTGGATTCGGGCACACGGGGGCGCTTTTCATCGAGTTGAACATCCGCAACAACAGCCGATACGCCTGGGAGGGAACCGTAGTCGTGCATCTGGGCACCCTGGATCTCCCTGTCCCGATCGGACGCATCCCGGCCGGCCAGGTTGGAAGTTCCCGGGTGGATGTGAACCCGGGTGTGGGAGCCCACGAGGTGGACGGACAGCTGCTGGTCGGGCCCTGACCAACTAGGAGGTCATGCCGCCCAGGCCGACCAGGGCCCGGGCATGTTCGATCTCGCCCATGTGGCGCAGACCGTGCTGGTAAATCCAGCACTCGGCGCCGTCGAGACGGGTGATGCCGCGCTCGGCCGCCACCCGGGCGCTGTAGGTAGTGGCTATGCCTTCGGGGAAAGGTCGGGCCACCACCACATCATCCAGGCTGGCCGGATCCAGTGAGGCCAGCCACGACTCGGTCTTGGCGAAGACCCTTCCCATGTAGTCCCGGAAGGCCCCGTAATCCCCGATGCGCTGGTGGACCATCTCCTCGACGGTTCTGGTCTTACCGTGATCGGGGATGGCCAGGCCCATGCGGTCGGACCAGGCGGAGTCGAAGATCATGTCTCCCGCCCCGAGCATGGTGGCCGACCCGTCCTCGATCTGCACGAAGTGGAACAGCGAGAAGGCGATGGGCAGCACCCCGTCTCTCTCAACGTAGTTGACCTGGTCGGCATCCATGGTGCCGACCGCCTGTTCCCAGAGCGAATGCATTGCTCTCATGCGCCGGGCCAGCGAATCCCGAGCGGGTCCGTAGTCGGCCACCGCTTCACCCTAATGTGTCCAGAGTGAAGATCCTGAGGACACCCGACGAGCGATTCCAGGACCTCCCCGACTTCCACTTCGAGCCGCACTATGCGGAGTTGGCCGACGGACTGCGCCTCCACTACCTGGACGAGGGGCCCAGTAGGACCGGCCCGGTGCTCCTGATGCATGGGGAGCCGACCTGGTCCTATCTGTACCGGAAGATGATCCCCGGCTTGGTGGCCGCCGGCCACCGCTGTGTGGTGCCCGATCTGATCGGTTTCGGCCGTTCGGACAAGCCGGCCGAGCAGGACGACTACACCTACCAGCGCCACGTCGATTGGATGGCCGAGGCCCTCTTGGACCGTCTCGGATTATCCGGCATCACCCTCTTCGCCCAGGACTGGGGCGGCCTGATCGGGCTGCGCCTGGTGGCCCTGGCCCCTGACCGCTTCGATCGGGTGGTGGTGGCCAACACCGGCCTGCCGACGGGTGAGCGTCCTCCCAACGAGGCCTTCCTGGCTTGGCAGACCTTCTCCCGGGAGTCCCCGGCCTTCCCCATCGGGTCCATCATCTCCAACGGCTGCACCACCCGTCTGTCCGAGGAGATTGTGGCCGCCTACGACGCCCCTTTCCCCGATGACAGTTTCAAGGCCGGCGCTCGCCGGTTCCCGTCCCTGGTCCCCACTTCCGTGGATGACCCGGCCCACCGGGCCAATACCGAGGCCTGGGAGGTGCTGCGCCGCTACGAGCGCCCGTTCCTGTGTGCCTACAGCGACGGGGATCCGATCACCAGGGGCACCGAACGCCAGTTCATCGGCCACGTCCCGGGTACGGCCGGCCAGGGCCACCGCGTCATCGAGGGCGCCGGACACTTCCTCCAGGAGGACAAGGGACCTGAGCTGGCCGCCCTGGTCAGCCAGTTCATGGCCGGCTGACTTCGCTGTCGGTGGTCCAAAGACGTCCGGCCAGGACTGTGGGACGTAGGGGATGAACCGCCCCGCATCCCCGAATTGTCACCTCCTGCCGAACTCGAACCAGAATTGAGCCTGTGGAGGTTGAGCCCCGCTTTCCGAAGGTGGTCCGCATTGTTCAGGAGGTGAGCGGGCCGGTGGTGGGCGATGTGGCGGGTGAGGTCGGCCGTGGCCTTCGTGCCCTGGACCTGGGCCGCCGGGTGCGAGCAGGTCAGACGGTGGCGGTGGGGGCGGGCAGCCGGGGTATATCGGGCATGCTGGAGGCGCTCCGGGCCGTGGTCGTCCATTTGAAGGGACTTGGTCTCGAACCCTTCGTGGTCCCGGCCATGGGAAGCCATGGTGGAGGGACTGCCGAGGGCCAGCGGAATGTCCTGGCCTCCTATGGCATCACCGAGGCCGCCCTCGGCTGCCCCATCCACTCGAGCATGGACGTGGTGGATCTCGGACCGTCGCCCCGGGGGATACCGCTCTGGCAGGACCAGGCCGCGGCCGGCGCCGACCACCTCATCCTCTGCAACCGGGTCAAGCCCCACACCATGTTCACCGGGGCGGTGGAAAGCGGCCTGGTCAAGATGCTCATGATCGGTCTGGGCAAGGAGAAGGGTGCCTCGGTCTGCCACCGGGCCGTCATGGACCTGGGCTGGCCGGGGATGGTCGAGGAACTCGCCCCGCCGCTGATCAGCCGCTCCCGGCTCCTGGCCGGCATCGCCCTGGTGGACAGAGCCGATGAACAGACGGCCGGGGTGGCGGTACTGGCCCCGGAGCGCTGGATGGCGGAGGAGCCGGAACTGTTGGCGCAGGCCCGTCGGCTCATGCCCAGGCTTCCCTTCGATGAGATTGACCTTCTGATGCTCGACCGGATCGGTAAGAACATCAGTGGGGCCGGTATGGATACCAACGTGATCAGCCGCAAGGACACCACCCATCCCGCCGCTCATCACCCCGGGGTACCGGTGCGCCTGATCGCGGTCAGGGGCCTGACTCCGGAGACGGGAGGCAATGCCATCGGGCTGGGCCTGGCCGAGTTCGCCCGCTCCCGGGTCCTGGACGCCATGGATGCCCGTATCACCCGGCTCAATGCCCTGACCGCCGGGGATCCTCCGGGGGCCATGCTCCCGGTTGACTTCGAGACTGACGCTGAGATCCTGGACGTGGCCCTGGCCATGGCCGGCCTGCGCCGCCCGGACCAGGCTCGTCTGGTGTGGGCCCCGAACACCCTCGACCTACGTCACACCATCTGTTCGGTGGGACTGGCGGCGTACGCCCGGGACGGGGTGGAGGTGGTCGGGGAGCCCTTCGATCTGCCCCTGGATGCCCGGGGCAACCTGGCTGATGATCTTTCCGATGTGTGGGACGACCCGGGGTCGGGTGGCGACAGTCTCCTTAAGCTGCAGGCATGAGTACGCCGTCGAGCGGGGCGGAAGGTTCGGCGGCCGACCTGGCTCGGGCCTCGCTGGCCGCGGTGGCAGCCGGGGACCGGAACGCCTGGCTGGCGCTGTTCGAGGATGACGCCGTGGTCGAGGATCCGGTGGGCTCGTCGCCCCTGGACCCTGCGGGCCGCGGTCGTCGGGGCCGGGAGGAGATCGCCCGCTTTTACGATGAGGTCATCTCGACCATGACCAGTTTCCATTATCAGATCGAGCGGTGCTACCTGGGAGGGGACGAGGCGGCAATGGCCGTCACCTTCACCATCGGGATGGGCGAGAGTGAGCCGTTGGTCATGGACCTCATCAACATTTACAGGCGCTCACCGGCCGGCCGGCTGGCTTCGTTGCGGTCGTTCTGGGACGGCAGCCGCCAGGGCTGATCCGGACCCCGGGTCAGGCCAGGTCGGGCCGGCATATCCGGCACGGCTCGTAGCCCTTGGCTCCGGGCGCCACTCGACGTAGGTCGGCTCGACCCTTGACCACCTGACAGTTCGGCCGGTGCAGCATGGTGCCCGTCGGCGTGGCCAACCACGTGGCCGAGCCCGGCTTGATTCCCGCCGGGCCGTTGGCCCGGGCGGACACCGACTCGCCGGCGGCAGTGGAGAGATGCGACTCGATCCGCTCGAGCACGGACTCCAGCCGGCGGGCCTGCTCGCGACCCTCCCTGACCAACAGCGTCTGCCAGTAGGCGAAATAGACGAAACCCCCGACCACGACCAGGGCCAGGCCCAGCAGCCCGCCGGAGATCATGTAGGGGATCTGCTCGAAGAGAAGGACGGTGTGGGACGCCCCCAGCCAAGCCAGAACGATCAGGAGAAGACCGAGCGGGAGCAGGACCCCGCCCACGATCAATAAGCCGCGGTCCAGCCGGCCAGCCGCCACCTGGGTGCGCAGGGCCTGGACCCTCGACGCCAGGTCCACGGGCGCATCCGTGCCGGCCACGGAGGCTGGGCCGTCGGCGCCCGCCCGGGAGGGGCTCGGGACGGCCGGGGCGGAAAGCGTGGTCAAGGGCTGTCCTCCAGGGAACAGATGATGCCGCTCTCCTCCAGGACGCGGTCGGGCAGGCGACGCAGGCCGGCGGCTACCGCAGCCGACCCGAGGAGAAACAGTAGGGGCCAGACCGGTGAGATTCCCCTGGTCAGCGAATAGGAGGCCGGGGTGGCTGACAGCGTCGGAGGCGTCCCAGACCCGGCGGCGCCGCCGGCGGGAGATGACCCGGCGCCAACGGTGGGTGAGGGAGAGCTCGAGCCGGAGCTGGCCGGGCCTGTTCCGAGGGAGCTTCCGCCCGCTGCTCCACCGGAGGTCGGAGCCACCGATCCGGCGATGGATCCCACGCCCGTGGAAGCGATGGCCGAGCCGGGCGCGGCTTGAAGGTTGATGGTCGCACCGCCGATGGTGGCAGTGAAGGTCTGGCCCCCGCTTCCCGGTGGCGACCAGTAGAAGACCACGGAGCCGGCGTCGTAGGTGGCGTCACCGGCCTGGAGGCTCTGGGCCGGCTGGCTCACCTCGATCTTCATCCCCATGCCCGTTATGGCTGTGTTGACGATCTCGGAGGCGACGGCGTTGAGAGGAGCCGAGCTGGAAAGGACGTGCACACCGGATTGATCGATGCTGACCGGCTGGCCCGCCACTGTCATCCCCGATACCACCGTTGAGCCGCTGACCTTTGCCCGGGTGCCGTTACTGGTGGCGCTGGCGGTCGAGGTGACCGAGGCGATCTTCACCACTCCGCCCAGATCTATGTCCTTGACCGTGCTGGTGGCGACGGTGATGACCGTGGTGGGCCCCTCCAGCTTGACGTCGCTGCTGGAGGTGGTCGATCCGGTCGAGGAGGACGGCGCTGGTCCGGTGGCGCCGGCCATGCTGGCCATGCCCGAGACTTCCTGGTCGGTGGCGGTGGCGGTCATACCCATTCCCGGGTAGCTGTCATTGGTGACGGTAGGGGGACCCGAGCCGGTTCGGGCTTCGGCGCGCACCGGTTCGTTGGCGTTGGCGGCCAGGGGCTGCGGCAGAGTCAATCCGACCAGCGCCGCGGTCGAACCACCATCGGCAATCAGGGTCCCGGGCCAGGCCACCGTAGCCAGGCCGTAGCCGACCGGGCCGGGCTGGAGCCGGGCGACCGTCTCGGGTACCTCGGAGTCCATCTCCGGATGGGTCGGGGCGGTGGGAGAGTCGTAGGTCCATTCCACTCCGGGGGCGGTGGCATACAGGCTGTAGCTGCCCAAGCCGGCGTCGGCGCCGGCCCGGGGTGCGCTGAGGAATCCGAACCCGGCCACCGCCGCCAGGGCCGCCCCCATCGCCAGGAGACCGGGGCGGCCGGGCCCGCCGCCGCCCCTCCGAGGGACCTTCGGCTGTCCAGTGGTCATTCGCCTTCACTCCCGAGGTAGGCCTCGGACATGTAGCCGGCCACATCCTGGGGCTGGCCCACGTGCATGACGCGGCCGTGGATCATTATGGCGGCGAAGTCACAGATCTCCAGTGCCATCTCAGCAAACTGCTCGGTAAGCAGGACGGTCACTCCGTCCTGGGCCATGGTGGCCACCAGGGAGTACAGCTCGGAGACGATCAGGGGGGCCAGTCCCATGGAGATCTCGTCCAGGAGGAGAAGGCCCGGGCGGCTCACCAGAGCCCGGGCCATGGCCAGCATCTGTTGCTCTCCGCCGGACATGGTGCCGGCCAGCTGACCCCGGCGTTCGCCCAGGCGCGGGAAGCGCTGGAAGGTCCGTTCCTGCACCTCGGCCGCCGATATCGGGGAACCGTAGGTGCACATGCGTAGATTGTCCGTGACCGTCAGGTTGGGGAAGATGCCCCGGCCTTCCGGGATGTGGCACACCCCGGCCCGGGCCAGGCGGTCAGGAGAGGCGCCGTTGACGTGGACACCGGCCACGTGCACGCAGCCGGCCAGGGGCTCGAGGGCACCACCAACCACGTTGAGGGTGGTGGTCTTTCCGGCCCCGTTGGGACCGAGGAGAGCGACCACCGTGCCGGTGGGAACGGTGAGGTTGACACCGTGGAGCACCTCGATGCGCCCGTAGGCGGCCCGGACGTCGATCAGCTCCAAGGTGGGTACCGGTCCCGAAGTCGAGCCAGGCCGGCTGGTCATGGAGGTGGTTGCCATCATGCGCCGCCGCCGCCGCCGCTGCTGCTGCTGCCGGCGCTGCCTGCGCTGCCTGCGCCCCCGCCGTCATCGGTGGAAGGCTGGGTGCCGAGGTAGGCGGCCCGAACGTGAGGATCAGCCTGGACTTCCGATGGCGATCCCGAGGCGATGATCCGTCCGAAGTCGAGGACGAAGACCGTCCGGGATATGCGCATGACCAGGTCGACGTCGTGTTCGACCAGGAGGACGGCCACACCGGCC
>DATLUK010000380.1:0-5437 GCA_035533195.1 Acidimicrobiales bacterium
GGCGCCAGGGATGATCGGGATCGCGCCGGTGGACTCCACCGCCCGGGGTTGGTCAAGGGCCAGGGGCAGGTC
Source organism: Acidimicrobiales bacterium (assembly GCA_035533195.1). Classification (GTDB taxonomy): domain Bacteria; phylum Actinomycetota; class Acidimicrobiia; order Acidimicrobiales; family JAJPHE01; genus DAHUYE01. The sequence continues at coordinate 73 of DATLUK010000380.1, forward strand.
GAGCACGAACCGGGAGCCCGCCCCCTCCTGGGATGTGACCGACACCGAACCGTCGTGGGCGGAGGCCACATGGCGCGCTATGGAAAGCCCGAGGCCGCTGCCCCCCGGGTCGGTGTCCCGCTCGACCCGGTAGAAGCGCTCGAAGATGCGGTCGATGTCCCGCGCCGGAATGCCGGCGCCGTTATCGGTGACGCTCATCTGCACCCGGTCATCGACGGCATCGATGCCGATCTCGACCGATCCGCCCCGCTCGGAATACTTGACCGCGTTCTCCACCAGGTTGAACAGGGCGGCTATCAGCTGGCGGCGTTCACCGACCACGGACAGACGACGGCGCAGCGCCGGGGGGACGACCGTCACCCCCAGGGTGTCGGCCATAGGGGTGACCCTTGAAACCGCCTCGCTGACCACCGAGGTGACGGACACGGCCTGGCGGACCGGGTTGGCCTCGGCTTCCAGCCGGCTCAGCTCGATGACATCCTCGAGGACCCGAACCACCCGGTCGGCTTCCGCTCCCAGCCGGGCGGCCAGTCGCTTGATGACCGTGGCCGCCGTCTCCTCGGCCAGCATCTCGGCCAGCACGGCAAGCGCCCCCACAGGGGAGCGCAGCTCGTGACTGGCGTTGGCGATGAAGTCGCGCCTGACCTCGTCCATCCGGCGCCGCTCGGTCTCGTCCTCCACCGTGGCCATGACGCCGACGGCCCGATGGCCATCATCGACGGGACGGCCGCGCAGGACGTAATGGCGCCGGGGCGGCCCGAACAGGTCGACCTCGTCCTCCACCGCTTCGTCCGAACGCAGGGCCCGTTCGAGAAGGGCTTCGAGAGCCTGCTCGACCAGCACGTCCCCGTGCCCGCCGGCCATGGATTCGGCCAGCACGTTGCGGTATTCGATGCTGCCCATGTCGTCGGCCAGGATCACACCGAGGGGCATGGCGTCGAGGGCCCCGGCCAAGCGGGCCGCCCGGCGCTCGGCGTCGTTGTGACTGACCAGGAGGGACTCAGCCGCCCTCTCCGCCCGGGCCAGCACCCGCTCGGTGCCACCGGACTCGGCGTCGGCGGTGTCCGAGCCCAGCCGCATGGTGAGGGCCGCCAGCCGGCGGCGCATAGAGCGCCTCGACCTCTGCCACATGGTGAGGGTGGTGACGGTGATGAACCCGGCTCCGGCCATGCCGGCCAGGTACGGGGTGGTTCCCCCGGTCAGGTCCACTCCGACCAGGCTAAGGGCTGGGGGCCCCCAAGGGACTGATCCGCGATCGGCATCCCGTAGGCGACGGCGAGGTCCCACACCTCGGTGACATAGGCAGCCGAGTGGTTGTAGGCATAGATCGCTCCAGGCAGGTCCCCGGCGTCGGCGCCGTCGGCGCAGAGCAGGCGGGCCGCCGCCCATACGGCATCGGTGGCGTCGTAAGGGCTCGGCGGGTCGGCGCCGCCGACGGGTACCGGACGGGCGTACTCAGCGAAGGTGGCCGGCTCGAACTGCATGACCCCCTCCGCCCCGGCGAAGTTCGCCCCCCACTGCACGCCCGCCGCCTCTGATGTGCCGTTGTCCGACTCCACCGTTCCGATGGCGGCCAGCGCCTGCCACGGCAGCCCGACGCAGGTGCCCGAGGCCGCCTGAACGTACAGCGCCAGCATGGCGGGCGGAATGACCGGAGGAGCGGCCGCTGGCGTGGTGAGCCCCCCGGGCGGAGCCGCCCCCGTCTGGACCGGCTGCTCGCCCGCCCAGCCCAGGCCGGCCCCGGTGGCCAGAGCGGCCGTTCCCATGACGGCGCCGGCCAGCGCCACCACCAGTCCGCCGGCCAGCGCCTTTCCAACTCCCACTTTCGGGACGGTAAATCATAAAAACTATTGAAACAACATAAGCGAGTACATAGTTTGAACGGACCGGGGCGCGCTGGGCGCCGCCGGACGGAGCGGGAGGCGCCGATGGAGCTAGGGACCGATGCCATCTTCAGCGGGGGGACGACCCCCGATCCCACTGCCCTGCCGGGTGGGAGCGAGCTCATGCACCTGACCCAGGGCCTCGAGTGGTGGGCCCTCGCCATTGCCCTGGTGGGGGTCCTCATAGGGGCGGCCTCCTGGGCCATCGGGTCCCACAGCCAGAACTTCAATCAGGCCGTCAGCGGCCGCCGGGCTGTGCTGGTGTCGGGCCTGGCCGCCCTCATCGTGGGCGCGGCTCCGTCGCTGATCCAGTGGTTCTTCCAGGCTGGGAGCAGCATCCGGTGATCCTGGCCGGTATCCCCGGACTCGGCAGCCTGGTCTCCCAGGCGGCCGGGCTGGGGGCCTCGGCCGTCCTTTCGGCCATGGCCGCCTCGGTGGCCGACTCCGCCCGCTGGCTCATGGACCAGATCGGCGCCCTCCTGTCGGTGACCACCGAGCCGTTGGTGGGGGCGGCCTGGTTTGCCGGGCGCTACGCGGTCATGGCCCAGATCGGGGCCGCCGTCCTGCTGGCCTTCCTGGCCGCTTGCGCCATCCAGGCCGTGGTGCGCCAGGACCCCGGCCTGCTGCTGCGGGCGGCGGTGGTCCATCTTCCCCTGGCCGTGCTCCTGACCTTCACTGCGGTCGAGTTGGTGCAGCTCGGTGTCTCGGTGGCCGACCGGCTGTCCGATCTGGTGGCGGGCGGTTCGGGAGCCGACGTGGCCGGCTTTCTCACCGTCATGGGCACCGACATGGGGTCGTTGGCCACCAACGCCCCGGTGTTCATGGGCTTTTTCGTCGCTTTGGTCGTCGTGGTCGGGGGCTTTCTGGTCTGGCTGGAGCTGATCGTCCGCTCGGTGGCCATCGACGCCGCCACCCTCTTCCTTCCCCTGGCTCTGGCCACCATGGTCTGGCCGGCGGCCGCAACCATTGCCCGACGGCTGGTCGACGTACTGGTCGCCCTCATCCTCTCCAAGTTCGTGATCGTGGTTGTGCTGGCCCTGGGGGCAGCCGCGCTCGGCTCCGGGACCGGCTTCAGCGCCACCGTGACCGGGACGGCCCTGTTGTTGCTCGCCACCCTGACCCCGATGGCGCTGCTGCGGCTGATCCCTCTGGCCGAGTTTTCCGCCGTCTCGCATCTGGCCGGGACCGGGCGCCGGTCGGTGGCGGCGGCCGCCTCGACCACCTGGAGCCTGGCCGGGGTGGTGGCCGGCGCCGCCGGGGGAGCCGGCCTGACCGAGGTGGTGGCCTCGGACCCGGTCCGCTTTCTCACCGCCCCGAGCCTCTCCGGTCCCCTGGCCGGGCTCGACCATCCCCCTGATGGCGGGGATGCCCCCGAACCGCCGGCGGGCGGGGACGGAGCGTCGGCTTGAGCAACGCCGAAGGCTCCGGGGGTCGCTATCGGTTCGGCCCCCTGGAGCGCAAGGGATTGGTAGCCGGCCTCGGCGGGGGTCAGGTCGTCTGCGTGGGCGCCGGCCTGCTGGGCGCCGTCGGCGCCCTCCGCCTTCTGCCGATGGCCATCGGCTTGGCCGGGGCGGCCGCGGCGGTGGCCGTCGGACTGGCCGCCGGCTTCGTGCCGGTATCGGGCCGGACCAGCGAGGAGTGGGCGCCGGTCATCTGGGGATGGGTCCACCGCCGGCTGTCGGGATCCAGGCGCTGGCTCGGCCGCGCCCATCAGCGAGGAGCGCCCGGTCCGCAGCCCCCTCCCGCCCTGCGCGGCAGCCGGGTGCTCGAACACGGGCCGGCCGACGCTGCCCGCATGGGGGTGGTCATCGACGGCCGGGACGGGACCTGCTCGGCGGTGGTGGAGGCGTCCGGTGCGGGCTTCGCCCTGCTCGATCCGGAGGACAAGCAGCGCCGCCTGGCCGGATGGGCGGCCGTGTTGGCCGGCCTGGCCCGGGAGGGCTCGGTCGTGCACCGCCTGCAGTGGATCGAGCGGGTCCACCCCGGGGATGCCGACGGGCTCGAGTTGTCCATGGCCGAACGGCTGGACCCCGAGGCCCCGCCCGGGGCGGCCCGGTCCTACGCCGAACTGATCGGCCGGGCCGGCCCCCTCACCCCCAGGCACCAGACCCTGGTGGTCCTGTCTGTGTCTCCCCTCCGCGTTCGCCGCCGGCTGCGGGGTGCGGGGGGAGGACGGACGGCCGTGCTCGACCGCCTGGCCGCCGAAATGGCGATGTTGGAGACGGGGCTGCGTTCGGCCGAAATCGAGGTGAGTCGGACCCTGAGCGCGGTGGGACTGGGGGCGGCCCTGGCCGCCGGCTTCCACGGGGGGACGGGTCATTGGCGTTCCCCGTGGCCGGTAGCGGTGGAGTCGACCTGGTCGGCGGTACGGACGGATGGGGCCTGGCACGCCACCTACTGGGTGGCCGAGTGGCCCCGCACCGAGGTCGGGCCCGACTTCCTGGTCCCGTTGTTGCTCATGGTTCCCGCCGTACGGGTGGTATCGGTGACCATGGAGCCGGTCGGCCCCAAGCGGGCGGCGCGGGAGGTCGAGTCGGCCCGGACCGGTGCCGCCGCCGATGAGGAGCTACGCCGGCGGGGCGGGTTCATGGCCACCGCCCGGCGTCAGCGCCAGGCCGATGGCATGGCCAGGCGCGAGGCCGAGCTGGCCGACGGCCACGCCGATATCCGCTTCAGCGGCTACGTCACCGTGACCGCTTCGGACCCATCGTCGCTCGAGCGTTCATGCTCAGAGGTGGAGCGGGCCGCCGCCCAGGCCCGGCTGGATCTGCGTCGCCTGTATGGCCAGCAGGAGGAAGCGCTGACCTACACCCTGCCCATGGGACGGGGGCTGCGCTGACCCGGCTGTCCCTGCCGCCGGCCCACCGGGCCACCAGCGCCCACGTCGGCGCCCTGTACCCCTTCGTCTCCGAGCCGGTACTCGGCACTACCGGGCCGTACGTGGGCCGCGACCTGCTCGGCGGATCTTTCTGTTACGACCCCTTCGACCTCTATGCCGCCGGGGTGTTGACCAACCCCAACATGGTCGTGCTCGGCCAGATCGGCCGGGGCAAGAGCTCGCTGGTGAAGACCTACCTGTGGCGCCAGTCTCTCCTCGGTGCTCAGGCCTGGGTCATCGACCCCAAGGGTGAGTACGCCCCGCTGGCCGCGGCGTGGGGCGTGGCGCCGCTGGCGCTGGCGCCTGGCGGGCCCCTGCGCCTCAATCCGCTGGAGGGACCAGCTTCTGGCATGCGGGCCGATGACCGCCGCGCCGCTCTCCTGGGCGCCCTGGCCGAGGCGTGCCTGGGCCGGGCTCTCAATCCGCGGGAACGGGCCTGTCTCGACCTGGCCCTGGTGGACGCCGTCCAGCGCAGCGGAGGCCGGCCCCTGATCCCCCATGTAGTGGACGCCCTGATGCGCCCCGATCCGACCCGGGCGCGCTCCCTGGCCAGTGACGCCAAGGTTCTGGCCGAAGACGGGAGGGAGGTCGCTCTCGAACTGCG
>DATLUK010000381.1:0-14504 GCA_035533195.1 Acidimicrobiales bacterium
ATCACCGACCAGGCCCTGGTGGCGGCGGCCAACCTGGCCGACCGTTACATCTCCGACCGCTTCCTTCCGGACAAGGCCATCGACCTCATCGATGAGGCCGGCTCCCGCCTGCGCATCCGGCGCATGGTCACCCCTCCGGACTACAAGAAGCTGGAGGAGGACATCAGCCGCATCCGCCATGAGAAGGAGGCGGCCATCGAGAAGCAGAACTTCGATGCGGCCAAGAAGCTGGCCGACCAGGAGAAGGAAAAGCTCGAGCGCAAGGCGGCCATGGAGTCCGAGTGGCGGGCCGAGGGTGTGGATCTCTTCGACGTGGTCGATGAGGAGGTCATCGCCGAGGTCCTGGCCAACTGGACAGGCATCCCGGTCTACAAGCTGACCGAGGAGGAGACGTCCAAGCTCCTGCGCATGGAAGAGGAGCTGCATCACAAGGTGATCGGCCAGGAGGACGCCATCAAGGCGCTGTCCCGGGCCATCCGCCGCACCCGGGCCGGGCTCAAGGATCCCAAGCGCCCCAGTGGTTCTTTCATCTTCCTCGGCCCTACCGGCGTGGGCAAGAGCGAGTTGGCCAAGACCCTGGCCGAGTTCCTCTTCGGGGACCGCGACTCGCTCATCCAGCTCGACATGTCCGAGTACATGGAGAAGCACACCGTCTCCCGCCTGGTGGGTTCGCCCCCCGGTTACGTGGGTTACGAAGAGGGCGGACAGCTGACCGAGGCGGTTCGCCGGAAGCCGTTCAGCGTGGTCCTCTTCGATGAGATCGAAAAGGCCCACCCCGACGTGTTCAACGCCCTCCTCCAGATCCTGGAGGACGGCCGGCTCACCGACTCCCAGGGCCGCTCGGTGGACTTCAAGAACACCGTTCTGATCATGACCTCGAACCTCGGGACCGCCGATCTGCGCAAGGCCTCGGTGGGCTTTGCCAAGAGCTCCTCGGCGGTCAGCTACGAGAAGATGAAGGAGAAGGTCAACGAGGCCTTGAAGGCCCACTTCAAGCCCGAGTTCCTGAACCGCATCGATGAGGTCATCGCCTTCCACGAGCTGTCCAAGGAAGAGGTCACCCAGATCGTCGACCTGCTTATCAAGCGGGTGGGCGAGCAGCTCGAGGGCCAGGGCCTGGGCTTCGAGATCACCCCGGCGGCCAAGGCCTTGCTGGCTGATAAGGGCTATGACCCGACGTTGGGGGCACGGCCGCTGCGCCGGGCCATCCAGCAGCTGGTCGAGGATCCGCTCTCGGAGCGGTTGCTTTGGAAGGAGTTTGCCGTCGGGGAGACCATCGTGGTCGACGCCGAGGGCGAGGAGATCGTCTTCCGCACCATCCAGGGCTTCGAGCCCCCGCCCGTCGCCCTGGCTGGCACCAGCACCGAGTAGCAGCTCAGGTCTTCGGCCAGGCGACGGTGGAACCGGTGGCCACCAGGGTCACCTCTTCGCCCACCCGGGGGGCCTCACCGCCCTGGGACCGCACCGTGATGAGGTCGACGCCACACTCTTCGGTGGGCTGGACCCCGGTCACGCAGTCGTGTCCGTAGAACTCGGCGTGGATGACCCGGCCGGCCAGGCCGGCAATGGCCCCGGTGGGCCGACCGATGGGGGAGATCTCGATCTGCTCCGGGCGGATGAGGACCAGGGCCGGCGTCCCGTCCACCGGGCGGTCGGCGCCAGGTGAGCGCAGGGACAGGGTGCCCAGGGCGGTGACCGCTCCACCGCCGCGCAGGGTTCCGGTCACCAGGTTGGCGGCGCCCAGGAAGCGGGCGATCTCGGGGTCGGCCGGTTTGGCATAGAGCTCGGCCGGCGCGCCGACCTGGCCGATCCGGCCGTGCTGGATGATGGCAACCTGGTCGGCGATGGAGAGGGCCTCGTCCTGGTCGTGGGTGACCAGGACGGCGGTCTTGCCCGACTCCCGCAGCACCCGCTGCAGGTCATCGCGCACGCTGGCCCGCAGGCTCACATCCAGGGAGGAGAAGGGCTCGTCCAGGAGGACCAGTTCGGGCTCGACGGCCAGGGCCCGGGCCAGGGCGACCCGCTGTTGCTGACCGCCGGACAGCTGATGCGGATAGCGGTGCTCGAAGCCGGCCAGTCCGACCATCTCGATGTACTGACGGACCAGGGACCGCCCGTGCCCGCCGTGGCGGTGGATGTGGTGGTGGCCCCCGAAGCCCTGGTGGCGCCGGCCGCGGCGCCGGGAGCGGCGCAGCCCGAAGGCGACGTTGTCCTCCGCGTCCAGGTGCGGGAACAATCCCCCCTCCTGAGGGACGTAGCCGATGCCCCGGTCCTCCGGAGATACCCAGAGCCGGCGCCGGTCCACCGGTCGGCCGGACAGCACCACGGCGCCCTGGTCGGCCCGCTCGAAGCCGGCCACCACCCGCAGCAGGGTCGTCTTACCGCTGCCGGAGGGACCGAGGATGGCGGTCAGGCTGCCCACCGGCACCTCCAGGCTGAGGTCCTCGAGCACCCAGCCCCGTCCGAAGGTCTTGTAGAGGCCGTCCACGGCCAGGGCAGGGACGCGGTCGGACCGGCCGTAGTCCGTGCCATGGGCCCGGCTCATGGCCGGCTCCCGACCGGGCCGAACACGGTGGCCGTCGGCCGGCGGTCGAACCATCGCCCCAGCACGTAGCTCGGACCGACGGCTATGGCCACCATCACCGCCGCGTACGGGGCGGCGGCGCCGTAGGAGAGGTTGCCGGTGAAGGCCCAGAACTGGGTGGCCAGGGTCTCTGTGTTGGTGGGGATGAGGACCAGGGTGGCGGTCAGTTCGGTCACGGCCGAGAGGAAGACCAGACAGGCGCCGGCGGCCAGCCCGGGGGCGACCAGGGGGAGGCTGACCCGCCACCACACGGCCAGACGGCCCTGACCGAGGGAGCGGGCCACGTCCTCCAGGCCCCGGGGGACCTGAGCCACCGAAGCCCGGACGCAGACCAGGGCCAGGGGGAAGAACAGGACCGAGTAACAGAAGACCAGCAGCACTGGCGACTGGTAGAGGAAGTCGGCGTAGCGCACGGAGAAGAAGACCAGGGCCAGGGCGACGACCAGACCGGGGAGGGCCTGGATCAGGAAGTTGGCCCGCTCCAGGGCGGCGGTGGCCCGACCGGGACGGCGGGCGCCCAATACGGCCACGGGCAGGGCCATAGCGGTGGAGACGACCGCCGCCGAAGCGCTGTAGCCGGCGGTGTGCAGGGTCGCCCCCAGCAGGCCGGCGGCGGCCGGCAGGGTGGTGGAGCTACCCCGCAGCATCCAGTACAGCAGCGTCCCCACGGGGACCCCCAGGGCCAGACCGACCAGGGCCCACAGGCCGACCGACACCGGCACCACCGCCCCGCCCAGGTGACGGGGCCGAGGCGCCCGGGCGGCGTGGCGATCCACCCGGGCCAGTCGGCCCCGGTCGCGGGCGAAGCCATCCGAGATCAGAACGGCCAGGCCGAGCAGGACCAGGACCAGGGACAGGGCCGAGGCCGCCGGGGCGTTGAAGCCCTGCTGGAACTCGGTGAAGATCTCGGTGGTGAAGGTCTGGTAGCGGAGGATCTCGAAGGCCCCGTACTCGGCCAGGATGGCCAGGGCCACCAGCAGGCAGCCCCCCAGGAGGGCGGGGCGGACCTGGCGCAGGGTCACCCGGGTGAAGGACTCCCATCGTCCGGCCCCAAGGCTGCGGGCCACCTCCTCCTGGGCCGGGTCCGAGTTGCGCAGGGAGGCGGCTACCGGCAGGTACACCAGGGGATAGACGGCCAGGGTCATCACCAGGACCGCCCCCAAGAAGCCGTGGATGGCCGGGGCCACCGACACCCAGCCGAAGCTCACTACGAAGTCGGGGATGGCCACCGGCAACACCACCAGCGCGCTGAGCAGCCGCCGGGCCGGCAGGTCGGTGCGCTCGATGCACCACGCCGCCCCGACGCCGATTACGGCACACAGGGCGCTGACCACCACCGTCAGGCGGATCGTGTTCCAGAGCAGGACGGCGGTCAGGTGGCGGAACAGGAGCGAGGAGAGCTCCGACCAGCCCACTTCGATCGCCCTGATGATGAGGAAGACCAGCGGAGCCAACACCAGGACGGTCACCGCCACGGCCACCAGCACCAACCCGCGCCGGTGACCGGGGTGCCGGCGCCTGGCCCCCGCCATCGGAGGCAGGCCCGGCGGCATGCCCGCCGCTATGCCTGACTCAGTGAGGGTAAGACTCAGGGGTCACCACCTCGGGCCGGGCCCCGGCCTTGACCGGGACAGGCGGCGGAACGAAGACTGCTCTTAGCCAAGGCTAAGACATGGGCTCGGACCAGGACTAATTCGGGAGCGGGAGGATCTACGGGATGGGACGGGCACGCCGACACGCCTGGCTACTGCTCGGCCTGGCCCTGGCCGGAGGTTCCCTGGCCGCCTGCGGGGGCGGCGGCCGCGGGGAGGCCAACAGCCTCACCCTCTACAACAGTCAGCACCCCCAGACGACCCAGGCTCTGGTCGACGCCTTCGAAAAACAGTCCGGCATCCAGGTCCAGGTCAGAAACGAGGACGAGGGCGTCCTGGCCAACCAGATAGTGGAGGAGGCCGGCGGGTCCCCGGCCGACGTCATCTATACCGAGAACTCCCCGGCCCTGCAGTTCCTGGCCGGCCGGAACCTGCTGGCCCCTACTTCGGCCCCGACCCTGGCCGTCATCCCCGCCCGCTTCGACTCGCCCCAGGGCGACTGGGTAGGCGTCTCCGCCCGGGTCAGCGCACTCGTCTACAACACGTCCGAGTTGGGCCCGGCTCAGCTGCCCCGCTCGGTCATGGACCTGGCCCAGCCGCAGTGGAAGGGAAAGCTCGGCCTGGCCCCGGGAGAGACCGACTTCCAGCCCATCGTGACCTCCATCGCGGTGGCCCGGGGGCAGGGCGCCGCCCTGACCTGGTTGAAGGCGGTCAAGGCCAACGCCGACGCCCGGGTCTATCCGAGCAACGAGGCCCTGACCGCCGCCGTCAGCAAGGGCCAGGCGGCCATCGGCATCATCAACAACTACTACTGGTACCGCCAGCGGGCTGAGGTGGGAGCGGGGGCTATGCATTCGGCGGTGGCGTTCCTTACCGCTGGGGACCCCGGCTACGTGTTGGATGTGTCCGGGGCCGCCGTTCTGCGTTCGAGCCGGCACCAGGCCGCCGCCCAGAAGTTCCTCGCCTTCCTGGTCAGCCGGGCCGGCCAGGAGGTCATCGCCCGGAGCCAGAGCTTCGAGTACCCCCTGGGCGCCGGGGTCCAGACCGCCCAGCCCATACCCGCCTTCTCCGGCCTGGCGCCGGCCCCTCTGACCATCGCCCAGCTGGGTGATGGCGCCCTGGCCCTCGAGCTGCTCCAGGAGGCCCAGCTTCTGTAGGGAGATGCTCGGCCCCACTATTGGGTAAGGGAGTCATGCCAGCCCAGAGAGAAAGCAGTGACGAACCCGTGAGGCATCCCGGCCCTCGACCGGCGGCCAGGGTGACCGCGTCGTAGCCCCGGCCCGCGCCGTGGAACCCTGTGGCCTTTCACAACATCGGCCCATATCTCGGCCCTTCTATTGTCATTCGGGTCGATCGCCGTTACCCTGACGGGTCAGTCCACCACTCACGGTGCACGCTCTGGAGAAACAAATGGTCAAGGATTTATGGCGTGGGGCCACGGGACGCAGGGCCCGGCGCACGGGGGCGGCCCTGCTCATCGCCGCCGCCGTCTTTCCCGCCCACTCCGCCTCCGCCCTCTTCCTGGGCTCCTCGGGCGCGGCGGACGCGCACCTGGTCCGGGGCCACAAGCCGACCGGTACGGCCCCCTTCCGGGACGGCAGCGTGCTCATGGCCTTCCGGGCCGGCGTCACGGCCGCCCAGCGACAGGCGGCCTTGACCGACGTCGGCGCCCACCGCCTGCGCAGTCTCGGGGCCGGGGCCGATCTGTTGCGCGTGGCCGGAGGTCATGTCTGGTCCGTCGTGGACGCCCTGCGCAGCGACCCGGCCGTGCGTTACGCCGAACCCGACTTCGAGAGCGAACTGGCCGCCGTGCCGAACGACCCGTCGTTCTCCCTCCAATGGGCCTTCCAGAACACGGGCCAGACGGTCAACGGCATCAAGGGGAACCCGGGATCCGACGAGAATGCCACCGCCGCCTGGAACGTCGCCACCGGTAGCCGCTCGGTGGTCATCGGGGAGGTCGACACGGGTGTCGACTACACGCATCCCGACCTGGCTGCCAATATCTGGACCAACCCCGGGACGGTCAACGGCTGTGCCGCGGGCACCCACGGCTACAACGTGCTCACCGGCACCTGTGATCCCATGGACGACGACACCCAGTACGGGGGCCACGGCACCCACGTGGCCGGCATCATGGGGGCGGTCGGTAACAACGGCACCGGGGTGACCGGTGTCAACTGGACCACGACTATCCTGCCCGTCAAATGGGTCAGCTCCTCGGGCAGCGGCACCACCAGCGACCTCATCACCGGCCTGGACTGGCTGGTCAAGGCCAAGCAGGCCGGGGTAAACATCCGGGTCGTCAACGACTCCGACGTGTTCTACGGGACGGCCTACTCCCAGGCCCTGTCCGACGAGATCACCCTGCTCGGCCAGAACGGGATTCTGTTCGTCACCGCCGCGGGGAACACGTCGGATAACAACGACAACCCGGGCGTGCGCCGGTATCCCTGCGGCTACGACCTGAGCAACGAGATCTGTGTGTCCGCCACCACCCAGACGGACCAGCTGGCCAGTTGGTCCAACTACGGCGCCACCACCGTGGACCTGGCCGCTCCGGGCGACAACATCTACTCCACGTTGCGGGGCGGAACCTACGGCTACATCAGCGGCACCTCGATGGCGTCCGCCCAGGTGGCGGGCACGGCGGCGCTGATCCTGAGCCGGCAGGACATGACGCCCGCCAACGTCAAAGCCCGGATCCTCGAGACCGTCGACCCGCTCTCCTCGCTCAATGGCATGGTCCGCACCGGGGGGCGCCTGGACGTGTGCAAGGCCGTGCCCGGCTGCGCCACGGTTACCGCTCCCACCGTGCCCTTCTCCGTGACCCCGCCCGCCGTCACCGCGTCGGGCATCGGTCCCGGGCCCGAGGCCGGAAGCGCCCTGTCGGCCGGCACCGGCAGCTGGGACCCGGCTCCCGCCTCCCTCAGCTATCAGTGGCGACGCTGCTCGAGCACGGCCACGTCCTGCTCGAACCTCACCGGCGCCACTTCGTCCTCGTACACCCCGGGGTCGGCGGACGTGGGCTACACGCTCCAGGTCCTCGTCACCGCCACCGATTCCGCCGGCTCCACGACGGCCGCCTCCCCGCCCACCATGGTCGTCCAGTCCGCACCCAGCGGTCTAACCTTCGGCAAGACCACCGTCGGGGCATCCAGTGACCTGTCCACCGCCGACTGGGAACGGGTGGACAGCTTCGGGCTGGGCCAGTCGGGCTCGGTCTCCAAGCTGACCATCTACCTGGCCCGGGCGGCCAGCGGATCGCAGCTCATCCGGGGCGTGCTCTACGCCGACTCGGCCGGGACTCCGGGCGCCCTGCTGGCTGCGGCCAATCCCATCACCTTCGGGAGCTCGGCCACCTCCGGCTGGTACGACATGCCGTTCTCGGCTCCGGTCCCGCTCCAGGCCGGCACCTACTGGATCGGCCTCCAGGCCGGAGCCACGACCAACGTGACCGCTCTGCGTTATGACACGGCGGCCGCCGGCAGCGGCGCGGTGGCCCCGGCCACCTTCGCCAACGGCCCCCTCAGCCCCTTCGGCCCGGCCACCATCCAGACCGAGCAGATCTCGATCTACGCCACCTACACGGCCTCCTCCTCCACGACCACCACCACTACGACCACCACGACTTCCACCACGTCGACGACCAGCACTTCCACCACCACCAGTTCGACGACCACCACCTCCACGCCGACGACCACCACCTCCACGCCGACGACCACCACCAGCACGTCCACCACCACTTCGACGACGACCACGTCGCCCCCCACGACCACCGCCACCCTGGGCACAACGACGGTGGGGTCCAAATCCGACACCATGGCCGCCGATCGCAAGCGGGTGAACAAGGTTCAGCTGGGCGGGTCGGCCAACCTGACCAAGCTGTCCATATACCTCCAGCCGACATCCACCGCCGGTTCCCAGAGCATCGAAGGGGTCGTCTACGCCGATTCGGGCGGCGCACCCGCGGCCTTGAAGGCCGTCAGCAACGCCATCACCTTCTCCTCCACGGAGAGCGCCGGCTGGTACGACCTCGTCTTCCCGAGCTCCGTGGCCCTGCCGGCGGGCACCTACTGGATCGGGTTCATGAGTAGCGGCAAGGCCGGCGTCACCGGGTTCCGCTGGAACAGCGTGTCGGGCTCACGGGACTACAACGTCAACACCTACAACTCCGGTCCGTCCAACCCGTTCGGGAGACCGACGGTGGACTCCGAGCAGATGTCCCTCTACGCGACCTACACCACGGGCTGAACAGCCCCGGCCCCGGCCGGTCGTCGCCGCTCCAGTGCGCCGCCGTGGGACAGCTGTCCAGCCGGCTGTAAGCGACTGTACTGTCTATCGATGGGAGCAGGGGCGTGAGCCGATGAGGTCGGTGGACCCCCGACACGGCCCGGCGTCGGTGACGATCGACGCCTTCCCCGAGTCGGTCAGCCGTTACGGGCCCCCCTACACCATCGTGGCTGTGGATGTCATCCGCAGTACGACCATGGCCGTCACGGCGGCGGCCGACGGCTGGCGCTGCCTGCCCGTGCCCACCCTCGAGCAGGCCCTGGGACGCGCCAAGGAGTTCCCGGATTCTCTCCTGGCCGGTGAGCTGGGCGGACAGGTCCCTTACGAGTTCGACATGGACAACAGTCCGGTGGAGCTGCTGGCCCGCTCCGACCGCCACCGTCCCCTGGTATTGCTCTCGACGTCGGGGACGCGGGTCATCTGCGGTGCGACGGCGGGCCAGGAGGTCCACGTGGCCTGCCTGCGCAACCACCAGGCCCAGGTGGGCGCCTTGACCGACGTAGGTGGCCCGGTGGCGGTCATCGGCGCCGGGGCCCGGGGGGAGTTCCGGGACGAGGACGCCCTGTGCTGTGCCTGGATCGCCCGTGACCTGGTCCAGGCGGGATTCGTGGCGGCTGACGCCAATACGTCCGAGCTGATCGAGAGATGGGACGGTGTGGCCATCGAGGCCATAACCACCAGCGGCAGTGCCGAGTTCCTGCGCTCCACCGACCGCCAGGCCGATCTGGACTTCGTGCTCGACCACGTCAACGACATCCCCGGTGTCGTCCGCCTGGTCGGGGCCGAGCTGATCTACGAGGTGCACAGCTGATGAGTCCCCCTGTACCGGCCGACCAGCCGAGCGCCGTGATCCTGAAGATGGTGGCCGACCGCTACGCCCACGGCCGCCTGGCCGCGGCCCGCACGCTGGGACGGATGGGCGTGCCGGTGGTGGCCACGGCTGAGAGCCGTTGGAACCCAGAGGTGTTGTCCCGCTTCGTCAAGCGCACGGTGGTGTTGCCGATGAGCCAGTCCCCCGGAGACGCCGAGCTGTCCCTTCTGCTGGACCTGGCCGGGGAACTGGCAGATCGCCCGGTGCTGTTGGCTACCGACGACATGTCCACGCTCTTCGTCGAGGACCACGCCGAGGTCCTGGCCACCCGCTTCCGGTTCCCCGGTCAGCCCGCCGGTCTGGCCCGGTCGTTGGCCGACAAGGGCCAGCTCTACGAGATGTGCCTCCGGACCGGGACCCCCACTCCGTCGGTCTCCTTTCCCAAGAGCCGAGACGAGGCGGCCGGCTTTGCGGTCGCGACCACCTATCCCGTGGTGGTCAAGAGCATGGACCCCCAGGTGATGCGAACGCGGCCCGCGGCTACGAGCGTGCTGATAGCCGAGGACGAGGCCTCGCTCCTGGCCGCTTACGACCTGATGGAGGACCCCGCCCGCCCGAACCTGATGTTCCAGGAGTACATCCCCGGGGACCCGCAGTCGGTATGGATGTTCGACGGCTACTTCGATGCCGGTTCCAGGTGTCTGGTCGGTTTCACCGGCCAGAAGCTGCGCCAGCATCCCCCCACCACGGGGGCGACCTCCCTGGGCATCTGCACGCTGAACCCGGCCGTGCACGCACTGGCCTGCGAGTTCCTCGGCGGCATCGGGTACCGGGGCATCGTCGACATGGGCTTCCGGTACGACGGGAGGGACGGCCAGTACAAGCTGCTCGACGTCAACCCCCGCATGGGGGCGACCTTCCGTCTCTTCGTGGGGGAGGCCGGCACCGACGTGGTCGAGGCCATGTACCGGGACATGACCGGCCTCCCCGTGCGGGAGGACAGGGGCGTCGAGGGCCGGCGCTGGGTGGTCGAGCCTTCCGACATCTGGACCTACGGCCTGGAGAAGAAGGCGGGGCAGCTGACCACCAGGGAGTGGCTGCGTTCCCTCAGGGGTGTCGATGAGAGGGCCTGGGTCGCCCGGGACGACCCGCTGCCCCCCGCCGGCGTGGCCGCCCTGATGGCGCTGCAGACCACCCGCCGACGGCTCCGCCGGACCTCCTCTCCCACCTGAGGCTCAGCGCCCCACGGCAGCCGGCCTGACCTCGAAGACCAGGTTCGACGCTCTGGCCCGGAGACCGGGGTGGGCGTACGCATGGTCGAGGGGCCGCAGTCCAGGAGGCTCAGCCGCTGTAGGGAGATGCTCGGCCCCACTATTGGGTAAGGGAGTCATGCCAGCCCAGAGAGGAAGCATGAGCACCCGTACACCGATGCCGTTGCCGATGGCCCTCCCCCGGGCCGGCTCGGCCCCCGACGGTCCGCCCCGGCCCGAGGGGCGCGGGGACCTGAGCGGGGTCCTCCTCGACGTTCTGGGGAGCCGGCCGGGAGCAGGTCGCCCTCCACCAGATGGTCGACGGTCTGATCCAGGCCGAGCCCGACCTGGCCGGGGACGTGGTCACCGGGGCGCGCTGGCTGACGGCGGTGGAAGCGGCCTTCAGCGCCCATGTCCTGGACTCGTGGTCGGCGGGCCGGTCCTCCCTGCGCGCGGCCGGCGGGACCCGGCCCGCCGCCGCCCGTCTCGGCGCCGGGGTTCGGTCCCTGCGGGAGGCCGCCGTCATCTCGGTGGCCTGAGCGGTAGTTTCTCGCCCTGTGTACCGGCGAATCGTGGTGGGCACGGACGGCTCGGAGACAGCCGGGCTAGCCGTCAAGAGGGCAGTGGAGATAGCCGCGGCCACCGGGTCGGACCTGACCATCCTCTCCGTCGGCCCCCGGGACCAGGCTCTGGCCACGGCCGAGGCGGCCGCTCGCCAGCACGACGGCTCGGGGGTGTCGATAGACGGTCGGTGGCGGGAGGGGGATCCGGCCAAAGCCCTCCTGGCCCAGGCCGAGGAGGAAGGCGCCGGCCTGTTGGTAGTGGGCAGCAAAGGGATGACCGGGGCCCGCCACGTCGTGGGTTCCGTGCCCAACACCGTGAGCCACCACGCCCCCTGCCACCTGCTCATAGTCCACACCACCTGAACGCCCCGGCGGGATCCGCGGAGCCGTTACAGGGGCCCTTTAGCATCAGCGTCCATGGCCCGAGCCCGCACCGTGCACCGCTGCGAGGAGTGCGGCGCGGTCAGTACCCGCTGGGCCGGGCGCTGTCCGACCTGTGGGGCCTGGAACGCCCTGGTGGAACAGATCGACCTGTCGGCCGGCCCCCGCCGGCCCTTCGCCGGGCCAGCGTCGGCACCGGGGTGGATCCCGGGGCTGGGCGACCGGCCGGTCCGGATGGCCGAAGTCGAGGCCCAGTCGGCCCTGGCCGTACCGACCGGGATGGCCGAATTGGACCGGGTGCTCGACGGCGGGCTGGTGCCCGGTTCAGTGACCCTGGTGGCGGGCGAGCCCGGGACAGGTAAATCAACCCTGCTGCTACAGGCGGCGGGGGCCTTGGCTGCCTCCGGAAGGCGGGCCCTGGTGGTGAGTGGGGAGGAGTCCAAGGCCCAGGTCCAGGCCCGGGCCCGCCGGTTGGGCACCCTGTCGGAGAGCCTGTGGGTGGCGTCGGAGACCTGCCTGCCCGACATCCTGGCCGCCATGGCCGAGGTGGAGCCCCACCTCTGCATCATCGACTCCATCCAGACCGTGCACGATCCGGCCCTGGAGTCCGCTCCGGGATCGGTCGCCCAGGTTCGCCACTGCGCCCAGCGACTGGTGGCCACGGCCAAGGAAGTGGGCACGGCCGTGGTCATGGTCGGCCATGTCACCAAGGAGGGCTCCATAGCCGGGCCCCGCCTGTTGGAGCACGTGGTCGACACCGTCTTGACCTTCGAGGGCGAGCGCCACCAGGGCCTGCGCCTGCTACGGGCCGTCAAGCACCGCTTCGGACCCACGGGTGAGCTGGGTCTGTTCGAGATGGCCGGCGCCGGCCTGGTCGAGGTGGCCGACCCCAGCGCCCACCTGCTCGGGGACCGCCGCCCGGGCATCTCTGGGTCGCTGGTCCTGCCGGCCATGGAGGGCGGCCGGCCCCTGCTGGTCGAGGTGCAATCCCTGGTCATGGAGGCGGGCAACCCGGCCATGGCCAGACGTTCGGCCCAGGGCCTGGAGGCCGGGCGCATCCCGATGCTCCTCGCCGTACTCGAGCGTCGCGCCGACCTCAAGCTGGCCAGCATGGATGTCTACGTGTCGGTGGTCGGAGGGGTGCGGGTGTCCGAGCCGGCCGCCGACCTGGCCGTGCTGCTCTCCATCGCCTCGGCCCATCGGGGCGGGGCGGTGGCCGATGACACGGTGGTCTTCGGGGAGGTCGGCCTGGGAGGCGAGGTCAGGCAGGTGGTCCACACTCCACGGCGCCTGGCCGAGGCCCATCGTCTGGGCTTCCGGCGGGCGGTGGTCCCGGCCTCGGTCACTGACGGCCCGCCCGGGCTGGTCCTGGAACGGGTCGCCCACCTGGTCGACGCCATCGAGCGGGTGGCCGCCTCGTAGGTACGATGGCGAGGGTGCCTCCCCGCAGCCCGGCCATGACCGAGGCCCTCTCGGCCGTCGCCCCCGGCACAGCCCTGCGGGAGGGCCTGGACCGCATCCTGCAGGCCAACACCGGCGCCCTCATCGTCCTGGGTGACGACACGGACGTGTTGTCCATCTGCTCGGGCGGTTTCCTCCTCGACGCCGAGTTCAGTCCCCAGCGACTTTCGGAGCTGGCCAAGATGGACGGCGCCATCATCCTGGCCAGGGACGCCAGCCACATCGCCCGGGCCAACGTGCACCTGGTCCCTGACCCGACGGTGCCCACCTCCGAGACCGGCACCCGCCACCGCACGGCCGAGCGGGTGGCCCGTTCCCTCGACGTGTCGGTCATCTCGGTGTCCGAGGCCATGTCGCTCATAGCCGTCTACCGGGGGGGCCAGAAGCATCCCCTCGAGACCATCCCCCGCCTGCTCAACCGGGCCAACCAGGCCCTCCAGACCCTGGAGCGTTACAAGAACCGCCTGGACGTGGTGTCCTCCGCCCTCGGGGCCCTGGAGGTCGAGGATCTGGTGACGGTCCGGGACGTGGTCGTACTCCTGCAGCGCTCGGAGATGGTCCGCCGCATCGCTGAGGAGGTCAACGAGTACGTGGTCGAACTCGGCAGCGACGGGCGGCTCATCCTCCTGCAGCTGGAGGAACTGATGGGAGGAGTGGAGGACGACCGGCACCTGGTGGTGCGGGACTACCTGCGGGCCGCTGCCCATCTCGACGTGGATGAAGCCGTCGACCGGCTGAGCGCCCTCACCACCGATGACCTGCTCGACCTCAAGACGGTGGCCTGGGTCCTCGGCATCCCCACCGACGCCGGCGGCCTGGACGCCGCCCTCCAGCCCCACGGCTACCGCCTGTTGTCGCGCATCCCGCGCCTGCCCGCGGCGGTGGTCGAGCGGATCACCGAGCACTTCGGGGGCCTGCCGCGGATAATGCGGGCCTCGGTGGAGGAGCTCGATGAGGTCGAAGGAGTCGGATCGGGCCGGGCCAAGGCCATCCGGGAGGGCCTGACCCGCCTGGCCGAATCGAGCATCCTCGACCGCTACAGCTGAGCCGCCAGTCGTAAGGGAGGCACCGACTCTCTCCAGTAGCGCCCGCCCGGGTGCCCGCCGCCATCTACACCGCCCGTTGGGCCAGTTTGGTCCGATCCAGGATCCGGTAGCGCCGGTCGTTCTGCTCCAGCCAACGCAGGCGACAGAAGGTGGCGATGGCCTTGTTCACCCTCTCCCGGGAGGCGCCCACCATGCCGGCCAGCTCCTCCTGGGTCACGGGCAGGATGAAGTTGTCGGAGCTGCCCGCCAGCTCGAGGATGCGCTTGGCGGTGCGGCCGGTGACGTCGAGGAACATGGAGTCGGCCAGGGCCTCATCGGTGACCCGCAGGCGCGCCACGAGCAGGGAGACCACCGTCCAGAGGGCCTCGGGCCGGGCGGCCAAGGCCGACCGGATGGCCGGGTAGGGCACCGCCACCACCACCGAGGGCTCCAGAGCCCGGGCTTCGGTGGAACGCCCCTTACCGTCGAAGAGCGACATCTCCCCGAAGAGGTCCTCTTCCTCCATGAGGGCGACCATCGAGGA
>DATLUK010000382.1:0-3448 GCA_035533195.1 Acidimicrobiales bacterium
CAACACCTCGCCCCTCTTCCGCCTTCCCTTCGCCACCCTGTTCTCCTACGCCATCACCGGCCCGATCATCGGCATGGCGGAGGGGATGCTGGCCGAGACCCTGGACTACACCCGCCAGCGGGTGTCCAAGGTCTGGGGTAAAGCCCTCGATGACCCCTACACCATTGCCGCCATCGGGGAGGCGGCCCGGGAGATAGCCGCCTGCCGGGCTCTGTTGTTCCAGACCCTGACCGACATGTACGCCAAGGTGCAGGCCGGCCAGGAGCCCACCCTGGAGGAGCGGGCCGCCGCCCGCCGGGACCAGGTCCTCGGCACCACCAGGGCGGTGGCCGCCATCGATGACATCTTCGACCGGTCCGGGGCCGGGGCCATCCTGTCCTCCAACCCCATGCAGCGGATCTGGCGGGACGCCCACGCCGCCCGCCACCACACCATCAACTCCCTGGAGCGGGCCCTGTTCAGCTACACCAACGTCGTCCTGGGCCTCAACCCCACCGATCCGATGGTCTAGCCACCCGAAGTAGTTGCGCGGAAACTGTTTCCGAGCGACACTATCGGGGTGCAGGGGGCCAGGCAGGACGTGAGTCAGGACGACGCGGTCAGGCGGCTGTTTGCCGCCGCCCTGCACATCACCTGGTCGTGGATGTCGCCCCCGGTGGTGAGGGACTACCTCCGGCGGGCCAGCGTTGGGGTCGGCCCCAGCCAGTACCAGGCCCTCGTGGTCATCGCTGGTGACGGCCCGGTCCGCCTCCGGGACGTAGCCGCCCGAACCGGGATGACCTCTTCCAATGCCAGCAAAATCGTCACCGAGCTGGTCGATGCCGGTCTGGTGACCAGGCGGGTGCCGACCTCGGATCGACGGGTCACGCTCCTGGAGCCCACGGACGGCGGCCGCCGGGCCGTGGAGAGTCTGGGCCGGGTGGGCCGCCAGATGCTGGCCGAGCGCCTGGAGGGCTTCGAGCCAGACGAGGTCGACATCCTGGGCCGGCTGCTGGAGAGGCTGGTGGCGGCCACCGACGGCTGGACATCAACTCTGGAGAACGAGGACAGGTCGACTCTCGATAACGAGGATATGGAAGAGAAGGGGGAGGGCGCGGCATGACCGTTACCACTGAGGCACGGGTCCGGTTGGACCCCAATTCCGTGCTGGCCCGGGCGGGGAGCATCCTGGACGCCTTCGATGGAGCCCACCCGGTGCTGTCCCTGTCCGAGCTGGCCGCCCGGACCGGGCTGCCCAAATCGACGGTGCACCGTTTTGCCGAGCAGTTGCTAGTGCTGGGTTGGTTCGAACGGGCCAGCGGTGGCTACCGGGTGGGTATGCGGCTGTTCGAGGTGGGCGGGCTGGCCGACCGGCGCAACCGCCTGCGGGACAAGGCGCTGGTCCACCTCCAGACTGTGGCCTCCGTCACGGGCTGCGCCGCCCATCTGGCCGTGTTGGATGCCGGGGAGGTGGTTTACCTGGAGAAGTTGCCCATCCGCGGGCTGACCCTGCCCACCCGGGACGGAGGGCGGATGCCGGCCCACTGCACCGCCCTGGGCAAGGTCATGCTGGCTTACGCCGGGACCGAGGAGATCGAGCGGGTCATAGCCGCGGGTCTCGAGTCGCGGACGGAGCGGACCATCGTGGACGCGGCCGCGCTGCGGGAGGAGTTGGCCCAGGTCCGCCGGCGCGGCGTCGCCTACGACCGGGAGGAGGCCTGTCGGGGGGTGGCCTGCGTGGCCGCACCCATCCGGGGCTCTGGCCGTGCGGTGGCGGCGGTGTCGGCCACTGGCTTCAGCGACGGGTTCGACTTCTCCGCCATCGAGAATGCGGTGCGGCGGGCTTCGCTGGCCACCTGGGACGATCTGTTCGGGCCGGCCCGGCATGCCGAGCACCGCCCCCCGGAGCTCAGGCGAGGCGCTCGATGATGGTCACGTTGGCCTGCCCTCCGCCTTCGCACATCGTCTGCAGCCCGTAGCGCCCGCCGGTCCGCTCCAGCTCGGACAGCAGCGTGGTCATGAGCCGGGCCCCCGTGGCACCCAGGGGATGGCCCAGGGCGATGGCCCCGCCGTTGACGTTGACCCTCGCGTGGTCGAACCCGGTCTCCTTCTCCCAGGCCAGCACGACCGAGGCGAAGGCCTCGTTGATCTCCACCAGGTCGATGTCATCGGGGGTCAGTCCGGAGCGCTCCAGGGCGTAGCGGGTGGCCGGGATGGGGGCGGTGAGCATGTAGACGGGGTCGTCACCGCGGACACTCATGTGGTGGACACGGGCCCGTGGGCGTAGGCCATGGGTCTTGAGGGCGGCCTCGCTGACCACCAGCACGGCGGCCGAGGCGTCCGAAATCTGGCTGGAGACGGCGGCCGTGATTCGGCCTCCGTCCCGCAGGGTCGGCAGCGAGCGGATTTTCTCCATCACCGGCTCCCGTGGGCCCTCGTCGTCGACCACGTTTCCAACCGGCGCGATCTGGGCCTCGAAGCGGCCCTCGGCTCGCGCTCGCAGAGCCCGCTCATGCGAGGTGACGGCCATGGCCTCCATGTCCTGGCGGCTGATGTCCCACCTCTCCGCGATCATGTCGGCGGCCCGGAACTGGCTGACCTCCTCCTGGCCGTACCGGGATGACCAGCCAGGGGAGCCGCTGAAGGGATCGGGGAAGCCCAAGTCGGCGCCGGCCAGCATGGCCGAGGAGATGGGTATGCGCGACATCTGCTGAACCCCGCCCGCCACGACCACGTCCTGAGTGCCCGACATCACCGCCTGGGCGGCAAAGTGGATCGCCTGCTGGGCCGAGCCGCACTGCCGGTCGACCGTGGTGCCGGGTACGTGCTCGGGCAGGCCGGCCACCAGCGCGCAGGTCCGGGCGATGTCGCCGGCCTGTCCGCCGACGGTGTCCACGCAGCCGAAGATGACGTCCTCCACGGCCCCCGGATCGATCCCCGTCCGCGCCATCAGGGCCCGGATGCTGTGGGCGCCCAGGTCGGCTGGGTGCAGCCCGGAAAGGCCGCCGCCGCGCTTGCCCACCGGGCTGCGGACGGCGTCGATGATGAAGGCTTCGGCCATGACCCGACGCTACCGGTCCGGCCCGGGCCGGCTCCGGGTGGGCGTCATCCCGTTCCACAGGCTGGTCCCACCCGGCATGCTGTGGTCATGGAGAAGGAGCAGGGCCCTCTGGACTTCAGCGGGCAGGTGGTTCTGGTCACCGGAGGCACCGCCGGCGTCGGCCGGGGCATCGCCCTGCGCTTCGCGGGCCACGGTGCCCGGGTGGTCGTCTGTGGGCGGCGCGGGCCGGAGGATCCGCTGGGTGAGGGGATCGAAGCGGTCGAGTGTGATGTGCGCCAGTCCGATGCCGTGGAGACCATGGTGGCCGGGGTGGCCGAGCGCTATGGGCGTCTCGACGTCGCGGTCAACAACGCCGGGGGCGGGCCGCCGGCCGATTCGGCATCCGCCTCGCCGCGCTTCACCGAGTCC
>DATLUK010000383.1:0-39933 GCA_035533195.1 Acidimicrobiales bacterium
TGGGATGGCACTGTCTACCGCCACCGGTACTCAGCAGAAGGCGTGGTGGTGCCGGAGTTCGCCTGCGCCGCCTGCCTGGGGGGCCTCCCCGAGTTCCACCCCGAGGACATCCACCTCGCCCAGGCGTCGGCGGGATAGGAGACCCACCCCGGGTCATTGGGAGGTGAGACGATGAGCCTTCGCGTGCTGGCCGACGCCTGCATCGGTTGCGGAGCCTGCGAGTACAGCTGTCCTACCGGGGCGCTGAGCAAGACCGATTCGTTCCTGGGCATCTTCGCCATAGACCCCTACACCTGCGACGACTGCGGCAGGTGTGTGTCCAAATGCCCGGTCGACTGCATCGTGGCCGACCCGGCTTGGCCAACCTGCTACGCCCGGGGCTGCCCGCTCGGCTCGCGCCGCCTGGCCGGCACCGAGTGCTCCATCTGGCAGAGCAACTGCCCCCACTGTGGCAACGCCCTGTGGAAGGTTCTGGGCAGTGACCGGTGGCAGTGCTCGGTCTGCGAGATGGGGCTTCGGGTCCGCTGCCCCAAGGTCCACCACCAGGCTGGCGTCAGGAGTTGAGGACGCTCACTGGGTTGGGCGCTAGCGCCTAGCGGGACGACTGGCGGTCATGGCCCCGGGAACACCGTGCAGGCTCCGGCGGGCAGGCCAGGAGCGCAGGTGAGGGTCGGAAGACCCATGGTCCGGGCGTGGCGGACCAGGAGGGAATAGGGCGGCGCCAGGTCGACGCCGTCGGGCCCGGCCAGGTAGCCCGGGCCCCGTCCGGACACGCCGTCATGACCGTACTGCCAGACGATCCGGTTGAGCCGTGGATCGACCACGATGACCCGATCGTCGGCATCGTCGTTGCACAGGATGTCCCCACTGGTCGGGATGGGCTCGCACAGGGAAGGGTCATTGAGTTTGCCCGGACCACTGGAGGGCCCGTAGCGCCACAGCAGGTGGCCCTGCTGATCGAACTCCACGATCTGTCCAGGGTTGGAGTAGTCGACGCTGAGATAGACCCCGGGTGAGACCTCGTTGGTGTCCGAGGGGTAGGCGACCCCCGGCGGGTGGGTCGACCACAGGACCTGGCCCGATAGGGACATCTCGTCCACCCAGTCCCCGTTGATCTCGGTGACGATGTAGTTCCCGTCCATGAGGGGGAAGGCGCCGTTGGGGCTTCCGAAGCGCAGCGGGGGTGAGTGCAGGCAGGCCGTGTCCTGGATCCCGATTCGCTGGACAGGTGTCGCCCGGCCGGTCTGCAGAACCAGCAGGCTGCAGTTCCTGATGTCGGCGACGATCACATAGCCATTGGGCGCCATCATGGCGTCGTCGGGATTGGAGAGCTGGTCCGGGCCCGAGCCGGCCACGCCCGGTTGCCCGTACCGCCACAGGAGCCGCGCCGGGGCGAGGCTGATGAGGGAGACGACCTGGTCAGTCTCTTCGGTGGCGATGATGCCGGTTCCCTTCGGGGTGAAGAAGGCGTCGTCGGGGGAAAGGAAGCTCGTCCCCGGGGCCAGGTCTCCCGGCTGTGGAAACTGCCAGACGACGTTGCCGGCGGGGTCGATGGCCACGAGCCGATCGTTTTCCTCATCGGCCACCAGCACGTCGCCAGGAAGAACCGCCGGGTCCGAGCCCGGGGCGAGGTTCGGCCCGGAGCGCATCCCGTGGCCCGGGGGCGAGGCAAAGGGAAGCCGGCCATCCGTGGTCGCGGGGCCCGGCCCGACGCCCGGCGGCGTCGGCGCGACCGGTCCGGCCTTGGAAAGACTGAACAGGGCGAATACGACCAGGACGAGGAGGATCAACGCCGCTAAAGATGTCCGCCGCAGCCGAGTCGAGCGCTCAAGCCGGGAGCGGCTTGGTTCGGGCTGGGGTCGGGTGGACCGGTGGGGTGGGACCGCTGGGCTGCCTGGGGTCACGCCGTGCACGTCACGCGATCAGCATGGGGCGGATGCGACCGGCGGGCCAGGGTCGAAAGTCCCTTGTCCGCCTCGTAGACCTGGGAGGGCCCCAGAGCGTCCAAGCCGTTTCCGGCTCATCAGGCAGGCTGGAACTCCGATCCCCTCGGGGGCTGGGAGCTTCACCGGTCAGGCGGCTGAGGTGACCAACTTGTCGTTGAGGGTGCCTTCGGGGCCGAACAGCTCGGTGCGCCACTGCTCGACCAGGGAGAATCTTTCAATTAGTCAGTTTGTCGGGTCTAGCAAAACAGGATGCCGACCCGGTCGCTGGACAGGTTGGTGTTCTTGGTCACCATCGGGACCCCGAGGCTTTCGGCCAGCGCCAGGGCCGCAACAGACTCGATCCCCAGATCATCGCCGGCGGCTAGGACCGCATCCATGGCGATGGCCCGAACGGGGAACCACTCAGCGACCGCCTGGACTGCCAGGCCGAAGTCTGCGCGTGCGCGGAGTGGAGCTCCCTCGTGGCGAAGGGCGAGGTACTCGGCGAGAAGCAGGGAGGTGGAGTCCAGGGCGAGGATCTCCTCGACTTGGTGAATCCGGCCCTCGACTAGCCCCCCAAGGACCAGAAGGCCGCCGGCGTCAACGACGGCGCTGTCGGGCACCCAGCTGGTCCACTGTCTTTCGGCGACGCCGCGCCGAGGCGGCGGTGATCTTTCTGAACTCCTCCGTGCTCATCGGCGTGAGAGTCTCCCTCTGCGACATCAGTTCGGCCGGCGACAGTCGGCCAGCTACCCGCCTGAGCACCTGACGGATCCATTCCTGCTGGCTGAGCCCCTCGGCAGCTGCTTGTTGGGCGAGACGCTCCGCTACCGCGGGTTCCAGGCCCTTGACATTGAGGTCCATACATTAATGGTACCATGATGGTGCCACTACGGTAGATGGGTGGTACCAGAATCTCGCTACAGAGGTTGGCTTGCAATGGATGGAGCCGACAGCCCCCGGGCTGAATTACGGGTGCCGGTCGGTCCGACTCCGGGTCCCCGACGTGCAGGTGAGTCGAGTCGAGTCGAGTCGTAGTAACGCGGGCTGACACTCGCCAGGAGTCGATGAGCCACTTCTTCGTCCCCGCTCCGCGCAGGGCCTGTTGGGGCGCAATCGTATGACGTATTACTCTCCACGTATGACGACCATGGTCAGTTTCCGGGTGGAGGACGACGATGTCCTTCGGGTAGATGAGTGGGCCCGTCGACTCAACGTGGACCGAACCACTCTGCTGCGGGATGCCGTAGCCGCGTACCTAGCCAGGCTCGCCGGGGAGCACGACGCCGCTGCGTACCAGCGCCAACCGCTTACCGACGAGGAACTGGCGTTGGCCGACGCCGAAGACTGGGGTCCGGCCGAGGACTGGTCGGACCTGGCTGCGTGGCTGGACGAGCGTGATGCGAAGGGGTGAGGTTTGGTTCGCCGCCCTGACGCGCACACGCCGGAACCTCGTGTCGGAGCTAGTCCTCGGCCAGGACGACGGGATGCCAGTCGAGTCAGTCGTCAGCTTCGACAATCTGCGCACCCTGCCCCGGGAAGCCTTCCGTCGACGAGTGACCACCCTTAGCGACGCAAGGATGGCAGCGGCATGCCGAACGCTGCGGGCCGCACTTGGTTGCAGCTGACCAAGACTCAGAGCCTTCAACCCGAGGGTCAAACCGGAGGGAACTCGGCTGCCAGGACCGCCGGACCTGGGCCTAGGGCGAGCCTCAAGCAGCCTTGATGATGGAGCGGAGTTCGGTGGCGGACAGCTCGAGCCTCTCGGGGACGGTCACCACCAGCCGCCCGCCTTGTTCGATGAGGCTCTTGGTCCCCACGACGGTCACGCCGACCAGTCGGCCCAGGGCGTCGAAGCGGATGGCGTGGCCCTCCGGCGACTCCTCGAACTCGGTCGCCGACTCCGGGTCCCCGACGTGGAGGTAGAGGACGTCGGCCTCGGCGTCGTAGTCGACCCGGTCAAAGGTGGTCGCTCCAAGTGTCACCGTCATGGCATCGCCCTCCGCAGGAAGGCGGTCACCACTCGACCGTCGCCCTACTCCCAATAGCGTACGACCACCTTGAGCCACGGCGCCGGAGCTGTCTCCAGACTCAGGTAGAGCCAGCTCTCGTCGGCCGTCCGCCCGGGAAGGGCCCGTGCGGATGCTCCACTGCGGCTCGGATCCGGTCGAGCATCTGGGCCAGTTCCGGGTGGCCCGATGTGATGTGTGCCCAAGTGGCTTGGGTCAAGGCCACCATGCGGCCATCGGGGTCGGCGTAGGTGACCGGTGGCGTCGCCTGGCAGCCTCCTGGCTGGCCGGTAACCCCTCCAAGCGCGGCTCGGGCATGGCCCGGGACGAGTCGATCGTCCGGAACCATCTTCTGCCGGTGTTGGGCGACCGCCGCCTCGGTTCGATCGCCCCCCGCGACGTTCAGGTGCTGGTCGCCTCCTGGGATGGCCAGGCGGCCCGGACCGTACGCCGCCAGTACGGCGTCCTGACCGCGATCCTCAACTACGCCGTCGCCTCCGACCTGATCGCCCGCTCCCCGGCCCGGGGCGTCCGGCTGCCGGAGCCGACCCAGGACAAACGACGCCACATCGTCGACGCCTCCGAACTGGCCAGCCTCGCCGAGGCCCTCGGCGTCCGGTACGCCGCCATGGCCTACCTCGGTGCTGTCCTTGGACTCCGCTGGGCCGAGTGCGCCGGCCTTCGGGTCCGCAGTCTCGACTTCCTGGGCCGGACGATCACCGTCTCCGAGCAACGGACCCGAGGTGTCGGGGGCCGGATGGTCGAGGGTCCGCCCAAGTCAGAGGCGGGGCGACGGACACTGAGCGTCCCTCCGGAGCTCATGGAGGTCCTGGCCGAGCATCTCCGGCGCCGGGCCGTGACGGCCGCCGATCCCGACGCCTACGTGTTCGTTGGCCCCCAGGGCGGCCCGCTCGAGTACAGCGGCTTCCGTCAGCGGACCTGGGCTCCGGCCTGCCGGAAGATCGGGCTGCCGGATCTCGGCTTCCACGATCTGCGCCGAGCCAACGCCACCGTGCTGGTGAGGTCGGGTGTCGACGTGAAGACTGCCCAGACCCGCCTGGGGCACTCCGATCCGAGGCTCACGCTCGGTATCTACGCGCAGGCCAGCACCCGCGCCGACCGGGACGCAGCCGGCCGGCTGGCGGCCGAGCTGATGCCGAGCGCCTCAGAGCCAGACTCAAACGCGGCCCAGCACTGGCCGTGACCGGGTCGCCTAGTTGTCGTGGTCAGCCGAGAAAAACTCAAACACAACAAAACCCAAGTTGTTGTGTTAGACTTAAATCCGGTGGAAGACAACATTTCCAAGCGGGGCCGGCTACCCCGCCAGCTCGTCTACCAGCGCCTGGAGGAGGCGATCACCGAGCTGCGTGAGAGCATGGGTGGCCTTCCATCGCCCACCGAGGCCGAGGGTATCTGGACGGCCATCTGGCACCAAGAGGCCCATCACTCCACCGCCTTGGAGGGCAACACCTTGGTCCTGTCCCAGGTTGAGGCCCTCCTGGCCGAAGGACGGGCCGTGGGCAACAAGGAGCTCCGGGAGTACATGGAGGTCCGGGGCTACGCCGCCGCCGCTCAGTGGGTCTACAGCCAGGCCCTGGCCCCGGGGGACTGGACCACGGGCGACCTTCTCAACCTGACCGAGGTCCGCCGGGCCCACCAGCTGGCCCTCGGTCCGGTCTGGGAGGTGGCCCCGCATCCCAATGCCACGGCGGCGGAGGTCCCGGGCAGCTTCCGTGAACATGACATCGAGCCCTTCCCGGCCGGGATGGTTCCTCCCTCCTGGGTTGAGGTCTCCGCCTCCATCACGGACTGGTTGGCGGCCGTCTCGGCCATCAGGTCAGCGGACAACCCGATCGAAGCTCTGGCTGCCGCCCACGCCGGTTTCGAGCGGATCCATCCGTTCCTGGACGGCAACGGCCGCACGGGGCGGCTCCTGCTCAACCTTGTTCTGGTGCGCCTCGGCTACCCGCCGGCGGTCATCTACACCCGGGACCGATCCCGGTACCTCAAGGCCCTTCGGGCCGCCGACAACGGAGATCCCGGTCGGCTCGGTGAACTGGTCGCCCGGGCAGTCACCGACAACCTCTACCGCTTCGTCGTGCCGGCAGTCGCTGGTCCCAACCGACTCATGCCCCTCGTGGCCCTGGCCATGCCGGCCCAGAGCGTCTTTACCTTGCGCGCTGCGGTCGAGCGCGGTCGGCTCCGGGCCCAGAAAGGCCCCGACGGACAGTGGCGCTCCACCCGTGCCTGGGTGGACGAGTACGTGGCGAGCAGGTACCGGCGCCGCTGAGCCCCCGGCGCCCCTCCAGCCCCTCCAGCTCCGCGCGGGCTGAACGCGGGATGGTTCGACGCTCCCAGCCGGCCGGGCAACACGCGCCGATCTCCCGAGCAGGACTTTCACTGGTCTGGTCGGGAAGGCGGGATTCGAACCCGCGGCCTCAGCGTCCCGAACGCTGCGCGCTAACCAAGCTGCGCTACTTCCCGCCGGCCGTTAGGCCAGTGGGTCAGTTTAGTCAGAGCGGTTAGGGGACCGTCCTCGGCGGGAAGTCACCCGGACCGCGGCCACAGTCAGGGCCACGGCGGCCAGCACCGCCAGGCCCACCCATCCCACCGTACCCAGGGGGGCCCGGGACGGGGCGCTCGGGGCGGCGTCCATGGAGATCAGGACGGCCAGGCGGATGAGGACGGCCACGTGGCCGGGGGTGCTCGTCTCCGGGGTGGCCACCACCGCCGCCTGGGCCGGCAGGTGGGGGAGGATGCGGGGGACGGTGATGGTGAGCGACACGATCTGATCGGCGTGGGGTCCCAGTTGGACCACCGGTTGGTCCAGGTGCACCCATCGGGTGGGGGCGGTCGCCCCGCCCAGGGCAGGGACATCCCCCGGAGCGAGGTGGGCCGGCTCGACGGACAGGTCCAGCGTCAGCGGGGCGCCGGTCCGGTTCCAGACCAGGAGCTGGTCGTGCACCGCCGCTCCGGGCCGGGTTACGGCCTGGAGGTGATCGCCCCCGCTCTGGAGGCTGCCAGGCGCCGGGGCGATGCCGTAGGCGTCGGTCTGAACGGCCGCCGCGGGCAGGACGAAGCCGACCAGGCCCCCGAGGAGCAGACCACCGAGGAGCAGGCCCCGGAGGAGCAGGCCACCCAGCACCGGGCCGAGCGGCGCCGAGGACATCTGGCCCGGAGTGACCCGCCGGCGTCGTTGACGGCGAGTCCCCGGGGCCTGAGTGCCAAGCGGTCTCCTAGAAGCCGGTGAAGACCAGCGTTCCTTCAAAGTTCCCATTGGCCGTCCCCGCCGGGACCGCCACGTTGAGGATGGGGAAGGAGCGGTAGGTGCCACTGATGCCCACTATGCAGCTGATCAGGCTGGTCGTACAGCTGGGGTTGATGCTCCCGA
The DNA here is from genome assembly GCA_035533195.1 of Acidimicrobiales bacterium. GTDB lineage: Bacteria > Actinomycetota > Acidimicrobiia > Acidimicrobiales > JAJPHE01 > DAHUYE01. The sequence goes on from DATLUK010000383.1 coordinate 7,326, forward strand.
GACCGACCAGGGTGGAGGCCAGGGAAGGCTCCACCGAGGCCAACGAGTAGGGATTGACCGGGGCGTTCTCGAGCTCGACCCAGACCGAGTCGCCGACCGCGGTGGTCCCGGTGTTGACCGTTCCGAGCGCGGTAACCAGAGCGCTCTGAAGAGCTGCGTTGAGCGACGTGGTGTTCAGGTAGGAGTTGGGAACCGCTCCGGCTCCGGATATCTGAGCCTGCAGGGCGCTGAGCACGGTGCTGGAGGTCGTCTCCGATCCGGTCAGCACGGCCAGAGCCGTTCCGAGGGTCTTGCTGCCGTAGGTGCTGGCCGCTCCGTAGCCATAGGTCGGAGTCTGGAATCTGCCGGCGGTGCCGGTCTGGGGCAGCAGCGGCAGGTTGTTCAGGCTGGCCAGGTTGACGCTCTGGGCCAGGGTCTGGCCGACTCCGGCCACCGTGGCCGAGATGGGGATGGGCGAAGTGCAGCTGAGGTTGGTGTTCAACAGAGCGGCGGCCGTGCACAGAGCGCTGGGCAGGTTTCCGGCCACGGTGAAGACGGGAGCGGCCAGCGCCGACACGTTCTCAACGGCCATGGCCGGACCGGAGGTCGGGTAGGCCAGGCTGACATCGGTTGACGGTATGGCCTGGTTGCCGGTGGGCTCGGTGCCTGGGAGTGAGCAACTGCCCGTGGGCTGGCTGCACTTGTACAGGTTGGTCATGGAGGCGTCGATGGTGAACCCGGACGGGGTCTGGTTGGCGTCGGCCACAGTCACCTCGAATGGGGAAGACAGACTGCTGGACAAGGGATTGTCCGAACCCAGGCTCAGCCCCTCGGTGGTGAGGTCGTTGCCCTGGAGGTCGGTGATGCTCACCGTCTCGGAGGGCGACACGCTCGACAGTGTCACCGTGACGTTGCCCGCGGCGTGGGCCGCTTCGGGGGAGACCCCGAGAGCGATGGCTCCCATGGCCATCACGGCAGCAACCAGCGGAATGGTCGGTTTCATGCAGCTTCCCTTCGTGTCATTCCGGTAGGTCCGGAACCCCACCCGACGGCTGTCTGTCGGGCGAGGAGGTGGAACAAGAGGCCGGCCCCGATCAAGCAGGCGGCCAGGATGAGCAAGAAGATGGCGTCCAGCCCGGTGAAGGGCAGCGCTCCGGCGGGGGGCCTGCCCGCCGGAAGATGAACCGTGGCGACGGGCAGAGGCGAGGAGGGTGTCGGGCGGGGGACGGCCGGCGTTAGTGAGGCCGGGATGCCGGCCGGCGGAGTGCTGGCTGCGGCGGCGGGCCCACCCGGCACGGTGGTGGCGGTGGGGACCGCGACGTTGGTCGGGGTGACGGCCGTGGGGGAGGACGCGGTCGAACTCGGTGAGGGCCCGACATGGATCAGCACATTCACCGTCGCCGGAGAAGTCATTGCCTGTCCCTCCCTCCCGAGCGTGTGCACTCAGTCACGCCTTGTGGCTGTACTTGTGAGTGTCGGCCGCTGGAGGGATTGCGGACATGACCCAACAGGGTCATTTTCAGATGGGGAAAAAGGACTAGTTCTCAGGCCCTGCGGGAAACCCTTGTACTAACGGGGCTTTGACCACCACCTTGGCTATGCGGCGGTGGTCCATCTGGCTGACCCGGAACTCCCAGCCTCGGTGGAGGAGAGTCTCGCCCTCGTTCGGAATGTGGCCGAAACGGTGGAAGAGATATCCCCCCAGGGTCACGTACTCGCCTTCTGGCACATCGAGGGGAAGAGCCTCGTTGAGGTCGGCCACCGGGCAGTCCCCGGCCACCTGCCAGCGGTGGGGGTCGACCCGGACCACGGGTGCTTCCTCGGCCTGGTCGAACTCATCGGGCAGCTCCCCGACCAACTCGCCCACCAGGTCCTTGATGGTGAGCACCCCCTCCACGCCACCGTATTCATCCACCACCACCCCAAAGGCATTCCGGCTCTGCCTCATCTCCCCCAACACGTCCAGCACGTGGCGGCCCTCGAGGACCAGGAAGGGTGTGCGCAAGCGCTGGACCGGGGCGTCGGCCCGCATGTCCCGGCCGTCGGCTCGGAACAGGTCCTTGACGAAAAGGACCCCGACCAGATCGTCCAGATTGCCCTGGTAGACCGGGAAGCGGCTGTGGCCCGACTCCCGCACCGCCCGGGATACGTCCCCGACCGTGACCGGGGCCCGCAGGGCGATCACGTCCACCCGGGGGGTCATGACCTCCCGGGCCCGGGTGTCCCGCAGGGCTACCAGGGCATCGAGGATGGACTCCTCCTCCTGGTGCTGGTCGAGCGGCTCGGGCCCGTTGCCTAGAGGCCGGTCAGGCCGGGGGCGCCGCCAGGGGAGGTGCACTCAGGAGCGGGGAACCCCGGAGCCGCTTAGGGCAGCCGGGAGATCGGCGGCCAGAGCCGGCTCGCCCACCGTGGCCGCGCCGGGCCCGGGGGCTACCGGTATGGGGATCTTGACCGGCACCGGCTCGTAGGAGGTGTCGTAATAGGTGCCGCCCTCGGTCAGGGCGTTTATGGCCCGGCGCAGGCGGATGGGATCGAGCGGTTTGATCAGCCAGCCCTCGGCATCGACCCTCCGGGCCAGGAAAACATCGGCCCGACGGTCCAGCAGCATCAGCACCGGAACCCGGTCCAGACGGTCGGCCCGCTCCTCCAGGCGCAGTTCCTGGCAGATGGCCATACCCCCCATGTTTCCGACCTGAAGATCAAGAATGACCAGGTCAACGGGGTTGTCCTGGACGTAGGGGAGGACCGCCAGGCCCCGGTCGATGGCGATTACCTCGCACTCCGGGCCGGATAGGGCGGCGGTCACCTCATCGACCACCCACCGCGCGTCTGCGGCCACCAAGTACTGAGGCATTTCTTGACGGTAGTCCGGCGGGCACATGGGTACCATCAACCTGCGACCCGGAGGACTGGCGTACCCACGCTGTGCCCGCCGGGCGTAGCGACGCCGGCCCCCGGAAGGAGACCATTGCTCGACATTCAGATCGACCAGGCGGCTGACTACACCGTGTGCCGGCCCAAAGGCGAACTCGACGCCTTCACCGTCAGCCAGTTCCGCGAGTCCCTGGCCGAATTGGCCACCTCGGCCCGCTTGGTCATCGACCTGTCGGAGGTTCCCTTCATCGACTCGGCCGGCCTCGGCGCACTGATCGGCGGCATCCGGCGCACCCGGGAGCAGGGCGGCGACGTGTCGGTGGCCTGCAACCGCTCGACTCTCATCCGCCTCCTGCGCACCACTGGCTTCGACCGCATCGTCACCGTGGCCGACTCGGTGGACGAGGCCGCCTCCGCCCTGGTCAGAACGGACAACGGCGTCACCAACTGAGGCGCGCCGGAGCCCGGAGCCGGGCTTTGGCGAGCGAACAGCCGGACCGGTCAGACCGTCGGTGACCGCTCAGTCGGCGAAGAGGTAGGTGGCCACCTTCTCCAGCCCGCCGAGGTCATGCACGTCGTCGGCCAGGAAAGGGATGCGGGTGACCGGCGCCGGCGCCACGGCGGCGGCCAATTCGGCGAAGTGTCCTTCCTCCCGCTCACCCACCGCCTCCAATTGCGCCAGGTTGGTGACCAAGTCGTCATCCCGCCCTTCGGCCCGGAGTCGGGCGGCCGTGCCCGGCTCACCGAAGCGGGGATGCAACCGGTTGACGACCAGGTTGGCCGTCTCGAAGCCGGATGTGGAGAGACGGTCGATGAAGTAGGCGGCCTCTATGACGGTGTCCTTGCGGGCCGAGGCCACCACCACGAAGGCGGTGCCGGGATCGGACAGGAGGGTCTCCACCCGGGCGGCCCGGTCCCGGAAGCCCGCCTCCATGCCCTCGAAGGCCTGGAAGAAGGCCACCGCGTCATCGACCACCTCGGCGCCCACCACCTTGGAAACGGTGCGCAGGAAGGCCTGGGTGGCCAGGCTCACTGCCTTGAGGTAAGCGCGGGTGGGCATGATCAACAGGCGGAAGATGCGGTTGTCCAGGAAGCGGGTGAGCCGGCGGGGGGCGTCGAGGAAGTCCAGGGCATTGCGGGTGGGCGGGGTGTCCACCACCACCAGGTCGAAGCGGGTGTCGGTGTGCAGCTCGTAGAGCTTCTCCATGGCCATGTACTCCTGGGTGCCGGATAGCGCCTGGGAAAGGTTGCGGTACAGGCGGTTGTCCAGGATGCCCTCGGCCTGCTGATCGGAGGCGGCGTAGCGCCGGACCAACTCGTCAAAGGTGGTCTTGGTGTCGAGCATCAGCGCCCACAGCTCGCCCTGTCTGTGCTCATTGGCGGCGCCTCCGGCGCCGCCGGGTCCGGCCGGGGCCGATGTGGCGTCGTCTGGCCCGGATCCCGTCGGGACCGGTACGGCTAGCTCGACCTGGGTCGGGGTGTTGGACAGGCTGCCCAACCCCAGGGCGTCGGCCAGGCGCTTGGCCGGGTCGATGGTGACCACGCAGGCCCGCCGGCCCATCCGGGCCGCCTCCAGAGCGAAGGCGGCCGCCACCGTGGTCTTGCCCACGCCTCCCGACCCACAGCAGATGAGGACCGATCGGGTCCGGGCCAGCTCGGCCGGGGTCACGGCCGGGCCCCCTGGTGGTCGGGCAGCGCTTCGATGCCGGCGGCCAGGGCGGCGGCCAACTGATCGACCTCGACCCGGCCCAGGTCGGTGGAGAAGAGGTAGGGCAGGTGCAGCTGGGGAAGGGGCAGGGCCTCGGCCAGCCGGGCCATCTGGGCCGCCTGCAGCTCCTGGCGGGCGTGGCGGAACCGCCCCGCCTCGGCCAGACCGCCGGCCCCGACCGCTAAGCCGCCGCCACCCTCGGCCGCTCGACCGCCGCCGCCGGCGCCGGCATCGCCCTCGACCAGGCCCTCCAGGACCGGGTAGATGCTGTTGACGACCACCGGAGCCAGGCTGACCCCGACCCGGTCCTCGATCTTGAAGGCGGTCTCGATCATCTCGTTGACCGGCGTCTCTTCCGGCAGGGTGACCAGCATCACCTGGCACCGGGCCGGGTCGGACAGGAGCTCGGCCACCTCGGCCGCCTGGGTGCGGACGGGGCCGACCCGGAAGGCGTCGAGCAGTCCTTTGGCGCTGGTGAGGAAGGTGACGGCGTGGCCGGCGGCGGGGGCATCGACCACGATGAGGTCGGCGTCGGCCCCCTTCTCCAGGGACTTGACCTTGCCCAGCACCAGGATGTCCCGTAGGCCGGGGACGGCAGTGGCCACCACGTCCAGGGCCCCGGAGGACGCCAGCCGCTTCGACACGCGCTTGAGGCCATGGTCTATGAGGTAGTCGAGCAGGGCGTCATCGGGGGTCAGGGTCCGAGCACTGACCCCGCCCTCGGCGTCCGAGGCGGCCAGCAACTCCACCTCTGAGTAGGAGAGTGAGCCCGAGCGCCCGAACAAGGGCGAAAGGCCGCTTTTGCCCTCGATCTCCACCACCAGGGTCCGCATCCCCACCGAGGAGGCCAGGCGGGCCACCGCCGCGCTGACGGTGGTCTTGCCCACCCCGCCCTTGCCGGCCACGATCAGGACCCGGGACGCCCCCAGGAATGCAGCCGGCTCCATCGGTCCCGGAGGCTACCCACCCGCCCGGGCCCACCCGCTCGCGGCCAATTTGGGCCTTGTGCGGTCCGGTGGGCGGAGGTAGGTTCGCCATTGGGTTGGACAGGGGGTTGGGGGAATGGCATTACAAAAACTGCAGGATCAGCGCTCCGAGGCGGTCTGGCAGCTCAAGGCCGCCTGTCGGGGCCCGCAGGCGGAGGTTTTCTTCCCTCCGTCGCATTTCGAGCGCAAGGATGAAAAGGCCGACCGGGAGGCCATGGCCAAGGCCATCTGCGCCACCTGCGCCGTGCAGAAGCCGTGCCTGGACTACGCCTTGGCCATCCGGGAGCCCCACGGGATCTGGGGAGGCCTCAACGAGTTGGAGCGCAAGGCCCTGGAGAAGCGCACCTTCAACTAGAGGCTGAGGCGGTCCGGCCGGGAAATTGTCATGAAATCGGAACGTATCCGGCGCAGGACCTACATCGACGGTCGGAAGCGGTAGAGGTACCACTACAGTCTCGTCAAATGCAGCCCGCCTCATCCCCCTCGAAGCCGGGCGAGAGCGGCATGGAGGGACCTGGACGGCGCCGCTGGGTTCTGGTCGTCGGCGTTGTGGCCGTTGCCCTGGTTGGGGCGATCGCGGCGATCGCGGCGATGCAAGTCAACAAGCCGATCCAGTCGAACTCGTCGACGTCGTCGACCATTGGAGCCGGAAGCTCCGGTGGGCCCGCACCGGGTAGCGGGGGGGCGCGGTCGACGGTCCCGGGCCGGCCGACCTCGTCTGTCGCCACCGGAGCTCCGTCCGGCACAGCGGGCCAAGCCAGCCCCGGAACCTTCGAGATTGCGCCTCCCCAGCTCGTCAGCACAGAGAAGGTTTGTCAGCTGACGGGGGAGTATGACAAGCAGACGAGCCCACCCAGTCCCACGGTTAACCAGACCGCGACCAACTGGGGTTTGGTCGGCACCGACAACGGCTTCTCCTTCGAGTACGGAGGAAGGCTGTGGTTCCTCTTCGGGGACTCAAGTCCGACTCCGAAGTTCCGTCACCGAGACAACACGCAGAATGTTCCGCTCCGCAATCCGGGGGACAACGACTCTATCGCCTATTCGTCCGATACTGCCGTTGACGGATGCGTGCATCTGGCCTTCATCCCGGACGCCATAGGCGCCTTCGCCCGTCCCAACGTTCTCACTCAGCCCGGCCAGGCACCCGTGACGTTACGCACCAACGAGGTGCCGGAAGCGGGAATCAGCGAAGGGGGGAACATGTACGTGGTGTTCGGAACCGACAACTTCGCCAGTAACCCACCCGGGGGTTCGGGACAACCCAATGGAGGCCCCACCCGATCGGTCGTGGGCGTGGCGCTGAACGGCGCCCAGGATGCCCAGTTTCGTTATCTCTACGATTTGTCCACTCGCCCGAACGGAAAGTTCACATTCGTGACCCTCGCCAATGACATCGCCGGCTACGTCGACTTTTGGGGCGCCGACGCCGGCGGATCCAGTTATCGTCACAGTCCGGCCTACTTTGCGCGCAAGCCGGCTGATGAGCTGGGACAGCCCGGGGGACTGCAGTACTTCTCGGGCACCGACGCCAGCGGGCTTCCCGAGTTTTCGAGCTCCGAGGCAGGAGCGAAACCCATCGTCTCAGATGCACCCGCTGATTGCATCGGCGAGATGTCCGTCCAGTGGAACGCGTACCTTGGCCGTTGGATAATGCTCTACAACTGCGCGGACGACACGCCCCGGAACCCCCGTGGCATCTATATGCGCCTGGCCTCGGCGCCCTGGGGTCCATGGAGCCAGCCCACCACGATCTTTTCGACCAAGGCCGGCCTCTGCGCGTTCATTCATCGCGCCGTCCGTCCGGGTCAGCCTGCATGCGACCAGCTCAGCGCGCCGAATCGGTCGGATATCCAAGGTGGGGACTATGCCCCCTACATGATCGGCCGCTTCACCACCGGGACCCGCGCCACGTCGACCGCCCCTGCGTCGACGACCATCTATTACACGATGTCGACCTGGAACCCTTATCAGGTCGTCATAATGGCCACGACCGTCCAAGGCTGAGAGCCCTCGTCCGATAGGGGTGGGGACCGCTGAGGGGGGTGGATCGGACTCCACCGATCGATGCCGACGCGGTCGTAGCTGATCTGAACTGAGGGTCAGCCTCGGAAGTCAGCGGGGGTACTGAACGTCCATGGCCGCCCGGAGAGAGGCCGCGGATACGACGCCGGGAAGGACGGGAATGGCGCGGAAGGAGTACTGCCCGGGGGTCGTGAATGTGATCCCGAACACCCTCTTTCCGGTGGCGTCGAGCTCGGTGACGATCGGTGTGTAACCCCATGAGGCGACCCAGTCGCCTCCGGGCAGCAGGCGGGCGCTCCCGCAGCATGCCGAGGTGACGCCAGTCGGGTCGGTTACGGAACTGAGCAAGGTTGCTGTTTTCGCCCCCTCGTCGATGGCGTAGTGAACCGCTCGAGCAGGCCGGCTGCCGTTGGTGCCGTTGTCGTGGACCGTGACCGATCCATCAGGCAGAACCTGCGCATCGTGCTGGCCGCTGAAGTCGCCACCGGCGGCGAAGACCGGGTCATTCAAGACCGTCAGGCTGAGGCCCGGTCTCTGCGTTCCGCCAAGCTTCCAGAGTACGTTGCCAGTCGAGATCTGGAATTTGTAGACGGCGTCGAGATGACGGAAGGACGCCACGACGCTGGCGCCGTCGGCCTGGCTGGTCGTGTCGAGTACGGCGGAATTCCAGTGGTAGATGTCATAGGGTGGACCCTTCGCCAGGATCTGCGACCGCCAGTCGGCTCCGGTTTCGGAGGGTGCGATGTGCGCGGCAGCATCCCATGACCAGACCACCGAACCGGTCGGGGTGATCTCCTCTATCACCTGGTCGAGGATGGTGGTGCTGGTCAGGGTGGTGGCGGTGCCGCCCCAGGAACTCAGGTCCACACCCTTGCGTTGGGTCAGGATCCCTACCAGGTAGTCACTGTCGGGGAGGAGGACGAGATCGTGCAGGTCGATCTGGCCGGTGCCGCCCGCACCGATCCATCGAACCAGACCACCGTCGAGGTTGCGTTCCTCGCCCGGCCAGTTGGGGTGGTGAGTCCAGGCAACGTCCCCGTTCCCGAGGTAGGTCCCGAAGTCCGACGTGATGACCGAACCGTTCGGAGCAGTCTCGGTCGTGGGTAGCCAGTAGACGGGGGCGCCCGCCTTATTCAGGAATATGAGGTATTGCTGGCCTGGGGGGGCGCCGGTCACCAGACCTGGTGTCAAGGGGGTGACCACGTACCACTGGGCCTGAGGAGCGGTGGTCGAGGTCTTGGCCAGGAGTTTGAAGCGCGGAAAATTTGTGGGCAGGCAGCGCACGAAGTACGTGCGCGTATGTTGTCCCATCGTCGAGACGATGCTGAATTCCTGTCCGGGGGCCAGGGTCACCGAGGTAGAGAACTGGCCGGTGCCGCTCGGCTGGTCGTCCACGCTTATGGTCGTGCCTAACGGAGCGGTGACGCTTACTGTCACGGGGCTAGCGGTACATCGGACGACGTAGTCCAGGCTCAGGGGCCGGAACGCAGGGAACAGAGCGGGGCTGGCCGAGATGACCAGGCTCGGGCCAGTAGCTGCGGCTGAACTCGTCACGCCGACGAGGCTGGCGCCGAGAGCGAGCGCTAGTGCGAGATACCTCCACCGTATGATACGTCGTGCCACGGCTCGCCTCCTGGACTCAACCCGCTCAGTGAATTTTGTAGACACCCAAACCGAATGCGCACGCCCAGATCAAACCCAAGATCTGAAGAGGGCGATCCCCTAGGACGGCTTCCTCTGGTGCTTCGGCCTGGCCCGCCTCAATGAGGATTCCATAGCGGAAGATGCCCAGTACGAACGGAGCAATGGAAGCCTCGAACCAGAACTGGCACGGTCCGGCACTCTTGGCTCGGTCGAAGGCCCAGAGACAGTACGCCACGACTGTTGCTGACGAGGCCACCGAGCGCATGTAGCGGAGGTACTCGATGGAGTAAGCGGTCAACGCTCGGCGGTGACGGCCGCGATCGTCTCCAAGTCTCGAGTACTCGCCCTGACGCTTTCCGACAACCATGAAGAGCGACCCGAAGGAGGCAACGATGAGGAACCACTGGGACAGGGGGACACCGGTGGCCACGCCGCCGGCCACAGCGCGTAGAACGAATCCGCCTGCTATGGCGCCTATATCCAGCACCGCCTCCCGCTTGAGCCAGAGGCTGTACGAAATGGTGAGAGTTATGTAAGCGACCATGACGCCGGCCAGCGTCAGGGTAATAAGTGCGGCCAGAGCGACGGCCAGTGTCATGGCCACGAATGCCGCTGCTAGCCCCACTTGCACGCTGACGGTCCCCGCCGCTATGGGGCGGCGGCATTTCGTAGGGTGCAGTCGGTCGGCCTCGGCGTCGATCGTGTCGTTCAAGAGGTACGTGCCTCCTGCGGCCAGGCAGAAGACGATGACCGCTACTAGCGACCGTCCCAAGATGGTCGGGTGCGTGATCACCCCTGCGGCCGCCGGCGCTCCTAGGACGAGCACGTTCTTGAGCCACTGTTTGGGTCTTGCTGCTCTGACCAGACCGACCATCGTCCGAACGGGGGATGACCTTCTGGTCCGGATCCCTAAGCGGGTCGGGTCGGCCGAACCGCCAGGAGTTGGCACGCTAACGCTGTTGAGGTCGACCGCCACTTGCATCTCCTGTGCGCCGCATTACAAGCCCGTGGCCGGGCCCCGCCGACGACTGATGTCCTCGAGCGACCCGTCTATCGGCTCTATCGGCGTTGCCGCCCTCAAGCTGAGGGCTGAATGGTCGTCAGGCTGTTCGTCCGGATTCGGCAGCGCGGAGCTCGGTGATGCGACGCGTCGATCGGGGACCGATACCGGGCAAAGGTGAGCATAAGAGCATGTACTAGGGCAAAGATTCTGCCCTTTGCCCCTAGGCAACGTTCAACGATGCCGTTATCTTCACGCTGGGCAGGGAAGTGCTCGGCCCGCCGCTTAGGTGTGACACCGGGCGGTAGAAGGGTGGAAGATGTACGTGGAGCGCTCGCCGATAGACGAACAGCTGGGCTCGGTGTAGTTCGTTGGCGCGCTCAGGGCGAGACGGGACCAATCGGTGATAAAGACCTTCGCGCGATACCTGCGCCGGCACCCGCTTGAGTTAGCCGTGTCTGTCGTCTTCGTCGGATCGCTCGGTGTCGGGCTCGGCATCAATGCCCTCTCGCACGGTGCTGTCTTCAACGGCTACGGCTACGGCCCTCCGCCTCCGCCTCCTCCGACGGGCGCTCCGAGCGCTCCGCTCGGAGTCATTGTCTCCGCTGGACCGAACGACACCCTTCAGATTTGTTGGCAAGCTCCTTCATCCGAAGGGGCTGGCCCCATCGAGGGATACGTGATCTGGGTAGAGTCGGGGGGGCAGCTGGTTGATACCGAATTCCTCGGCCCAATCCAGTTCTGCGATTCGATTGCGGGCCTAGCCACGGGTCTTCCCTACATCGTGACCGTCGGTGCCTTCAACGCAGTCGGTGAGGGACCGCAGTCCATCCCTGGGACAACCCCAGTCGTTCCAATTTCGGCGCCCGGGGCTCCGACGGTCGACCACATCGTAAATGGCAACGGGACTCTCGACCTGTACTGGACAGCGCCTGCCCAGGATGGCGGTGTCCTGATCACTGCCTATCAAGTCATCGCGACTGCTCCTCCCGGCCAGCCGCCGATTCTGGCTCAGACGATTCCAGCAAGCCGCCCTCTTGTGGCTCATTACTCCGATCTGGTGAACGGCGATTCGTACAGCTTCGTAATTTTGGCCATCAACCCAATCGGTCCTGGTCCAAGATCCGCAGTGTTCGTCGGCGTGCCCTCGACCGTGCCCGGGATCCCGAGCCTCGGATCTGTTACCAACGGCCCGTCCAGCTTGTTCGTCAACTGGACACCTCCGATCGACACCGGCGGAGCGGCCATCACCGGCTATCAGCTCACGGCCACCCCTGCAGGTGGGGGTACACCGATCACAACCAGTGCCGGCCCGACCGACACCTCGGCCACCATCGGTGGCCTGACCAACGGCACGACCTATGACGTGACCGTGGCCGCCCTCAACCTCAACGGGCCAGGCCAGGCCTCCACCAGCGTCGCCGGCGTGCCCTCGATCGTGCCCGGGGCAGGTGCAATCGGGGGCGTATTCGGTACGCCCCCTACTACCTATTCCGTCGGCTCTGGACCTCCCCCGATCGGAACAACGATAGGAACGGACTCCAACGGCGGTTCGATCACCGAAGACCTCGACATCCCGGCTGGCGCACTCCCGGACGGCACGAGCTTCGAGAGTTCCGTAGGTAACGTCAATGCGCTCCCGGCCTCCTCCGGTATGCCAACCGGTGCCTTCGGACTCTTGGTGTTTGGATTCTCGTGGTCGGGGAACCCGCAGGCACAAGCGCCCATTGCCGTGACCGTCCACAATGCTACGATCTCCCCTGACGAGGCTGTCATCGTCACCACACCGACAGGCGGAACCGTCGTTGGTACGGCGGTCGGCATGTTCAACGGAGCGCTGACGGTTACGTCGCCATCCGCCGGGACACCGAATCTGGTCATGGTCAGCGGCTCGTACAACCTGGTGTGCGTCGGAGCCGGGGACATCACCGGCGGTCCGGTCGGGACGCCCGATGCCTGTGCCGGCGTTCAAGCGATTGTGCTGCTGGCGAGCGGCCAAATGACCGCCGTCTTCGATCACGATCCAGGCTTCGTCCTCTACAACTCCGGGGTCACAGCCGGTGGAATTGGCGGTGGGTTCCCGACACCCACCCCGACACCCACCCCGACACCCACCCCGACACCCACTCCGACACCCACTCCGACACCCACTCCGACACCCACCGGGGTACCCGGCTACTGGCTGGTGGGTTCTGACGGAGGCGTCTTCAGCTTCGGTGACGCCGCCTTCCACGGTTCCGCCGGCGCCGTCCACCTAACCAAGTCCATCGTGGGCATGGACGCCACCCCCGACGGCGGTGGCTACTGGCTGGTGGCTTCTGACGGAGGCGTCTTCAGCTTCGGTGACGCCGCCTTCCAGGGTTCGACCGGAGCCGAGCACCTGGCTGCTCCCATCGTGGGCATGGCCGCCACCCCCGACGGCGCCGGCTACTGGTTGGTGGCCGCCGACGGAGGCGTGTTCAGCTTCGGTGACGCCGCCTTCCACGGTTCCGCCGGCGCCGTCAATCTGGCCCAGCCCATCGTGGGACTTGCCGACGTGGCCCGCACGGTCCGCAGTTCGCTGGCCCGATGGAGGATTATGTGATGTCGCGGTTCAAGCGATTGCGTTGGACGACCCTCTTCGCTGTGGTAGCTGCACTGGTCGCCCTTCCTCTGGCGGCTTCCTCTCCCGGAGCGGCAGTGACATCCGCGCCGGGTCTGTTAATCACGACCAATCCCGGGATGTACCCGGCCTTCAATCCAAGCATCACCGACTATGTCGTCCGGTGCAACAATGCTCCAGTTCTGCTTTCTGCCACCGTCCCGACTGGAACGGAGGTGGAGCTCAACGGCACGGGAGACCACACCACTGGCTTCACCATCCCCGTTTTACTCGGCACGGACGGGAGCTTTTCCGTAACCGTCATCGATTTGTCGGGCCTAGGTCAATCGCAAAGCTATTTCGTGCGGTGCCTGCCCCCCGACTTTCCGGACTTCACCATCGCGGCTCCGAGTCAGCATCCTCAGGCTCAGTACTACATGGCGGTGGCGGTTCCGCCGACCCTGCTTGGACCAACCCCCGCGACCACCCAGTACATGACGCTGTTCGATGACGACGGCGTTCCCGTGTGGTGGCGAGCGATCGATGACAAGGCTGCTTACGCCACCTTCCTACCCGATGGTGACGCGGCCGAGGTGAGCATCCAGAGCAGGGCGGGAGAGGAGTACCAGCTCTCGGGTGCGACGGCCCGGACCATCGTCCCCAATGACGGCGGGGGGGTCGATCTACATGAGTTGCAGCAGCTGCCTAACGGGGACTACCTGCTTGCCTCGATCGTGCCCCGTACGGGTCAGAATCTCACCTTCATGGGCGGCCCGAACAACGCCACCGTCCAGGATGCCATCGTCAAGGAGGTAGCCCCAGACGGGACGGTCGTCTGGTCCTGGGACGCCGCCGATCACATCCCGGTCACGGAGGCGCCCTCGGACTGGTGGAACACCGACCTCACCACCAGCTTCGGCGGCCCGGGTTACGACGTGTACCACTTCAACTCTGCCTCCGAGTCCGGTAACGATGTCCTTGTCTCCTTCCGGCAGCTGGACGCCGTCTACATGATCAACAAGACGACGGGCAACATCATCTGGAAGCTGGGCGGGACGACCCGACCGGACGGGACGAGCCTGACCGTACTCGGGGACCCAGACTTCCCGCCCGGATTCGGCGGTCAGCACGATGCCCGGATAATGCCGGACGGCACTATTACGGTCCATGACGATGGCACCCTCCGTTCTCGGCCTCCGAGGGGCGCTCAGTACCGGATCAACATGACGAACATGACCGCAACACTTGTTCAGCAGGTAACGGACCCGCTGGTGGCGAGTGCGTTCTGCTGCGGCAGTGCCCGGCTGCAGCCCGGAGGCGACTGGGTGATGGGGTGGGGATTCAACAACTTGATCACCGAGATAAATCCGAGCGCGCCCTTGACCTCGCCTCAGTTCCGTCAGTTCCTCGTTGAGTGGACCGACCCCGGCCTCTTCAACTACCGCGTCGAGCCCGTTGCGCCCGGGGTGCTCAGTCGTCCCCAGCTGCGTGCTGACATGAACGCCTACGCGGGATCGCCCGGCTTGGTCCCGTGACCTGCCGCCTTGGGCCCTGAGTTCCACGGTCGATCGGTCGCGTCCGTCTGGCCCCAACGAGAAAGACTTACGGTCACTCAGGTCAAGGGTCCTCCATTGCCTGCTCCAGTGTTGCTACCCACCTGACTGCCTCATGCCTGGGAGCGTCGGCCGTGGGGCCCAGAGCGCCCTCGTCCGAGTTCGGCCACGCTTGAGGTCGGGCTGATGAACATTGCGTCTTACAGTTTCGGCCTCTTGCGCCTGGCTTCGATCGTGGTGCCTTGTGCCCTCGCGACCCATTCCGTCCGCCGAACGAAGGCAGGAGGCTGGCCTCCTTCCCTCGGGATGCTGGCTGATCTGCTCGGCACCCTCAGCGTGATCGTCATCGTGACCGAGGCGCTCGGAACCTTCGGGCAGTTCCGCTTCCCCGGGCTGGCGGGAACGTGCTGGGGAGTCTGCGTCCTGGTATTGGCCTGGCGGCGCCGCACTACGAGGCGCGCCGCGCCGCCAATGCCGATTGCTGACGACGACGGCCTACCGTCCACGGACAGGTCCATGCGTCTGACCGATGCCGTAATAGTGGCTTCGGCGGCCGGGCTCTTAGCCGCGCAATGGAGCGGATGGGTCGCTCAGGCAGTGGACGTCGGAATTGGAGGAGGCGGAGGCCCGGGGAATGGGGACTCCCTCTGGTACCACATGCCCTTTGCCGCAACCTTCGTCCAGAGCGGATGGACGTCGCGCCTGCAGTTTGTGAACGCCGAGGCGCTGGTTACTTACTATCCGGCCAATACCTCTCTTCTGCACGCCGTCGGGATGTTGACGCTCCACTCCGACTTTCTCTCCGTGTTTCTGAACTTCGCCCTAGTGCCCGTAGCTCTCCTGGCAGGGTGGTGCATCGGATCCGGACGCCGGTTCGGAGCGGCCACGCTGGCCGGTGTCTCGGTCGCCCTGGCCCTGCCGATTGTGGCCGCGTCCGAGGCCGGGACGGCCAAGGACGACGTGCTCGGCCTCGTCGGCCTAGTGGCTGCGGTCGCCTTCGTGGTCCACCCCCGGGCGGTGGCCGAGGTCCAAAGCCGCCGCGCTGCAGCCTGGGTTGGGGGAATGTCCGCTGGTTTGGCCCTCGGAAGCAAGCTGACCCTCGTGGTGCCGATCGTTGCCCTGGGCCTGAGCCTGTTCTTCCTCTCACCTCGCGGTGAGCGGCGGCCGACCATTCTGCGGTGGGCTACCGGAGTGGCTTCGACAGGCGGTTACTGGTACGCCCGCAACCTGCTACGGGTCGGCAACCCCATACCTGGGCTTCACCTCGGGATAGGACCTCTTCAGCTTCCGCGTCCAGCCACTCCGTCCATGGACCTCTATGGACAGAACCTATTCCACAACCTCGGGAGCGCGACCGTATGGAAGCTCGGCCTGCTGCCCGGTCTCAAATCTGCATTCGGGGACTCTTGGCCGCTGGTTCTCGGGATACTGGCCGTGGCATGCGTGCTCGGTCTGATTCGGCTCCGCGGCCAGAGCCTGGTTCCGGTGATCGTGACCCTTTGCGCCGGCCTGGGCTTTCTGATCACGCCCGGGACGGTCTGGGGACCTCAGTACATCCATGAGCCGGACGCTGCGGGTGTGACCGCCGGGCTCTTCGCCTTCAACCTGCGGTACCTGCTCCCAGCCATCGCTGTCGGTCTGGCCGTCGTCCCCCTGGCGGTGGGTGGCTGGCGTTACGGGCGGGTAGTGATCGCCGCCTTCATAGGCGTCACCCTCCTGTCCACCCAACTTGGAGCGTTGGGTCAGGGAGGCTGGTCCGGCGGCCACGCCGGTGTGGCGATTCTGATCGGCCTGGGGAGCGCGGTGCTGGCTGGCGCCTTGGCCTGGTCCTCGGGTACCCCGCCTGGAGCAACAGGACGGGACAAGGCTCCACGGCGCGGGGGGACGTGGGCTGTCGCTGGCGGAGGAGCCATCGCGGTGGCGGCTGTCCTGTGGCCGGTCCAGGTCGCCTACCGGCAGGACCGATTCGCCTCGATGCCTCTGGCCCAGTGGGCGGCTCGGGTAGCGCCCGCCCGCATCGGCTATTCCGGTTTCGTGTTCTCCTACCCCCTATACGGTCCCAGCCTTCAGAACTCCGTCACCATGATCGGCCAACACGGCCCTGACGGCGCCTGGCACGCGGTCAGGACGTGCCGAGCCTGGCAGAGACTCATCCACCAGGATCGACTTCAGTACGTACTGGTGCCGGTCGGTGGCCCGAGCCCGATAGTCGGGATCGACCTCGCCCGCTGGAAGCTGGGCCAGCCGGGTGGTTCCCCCCCCGAAGAGCCGCCGGAGTCGTCGTGGACACGAAGCGCGCCGGGCGTGCGCCCGGTGTTCGTGGGATGGGGCGTGGCCGCCTACAGCATCAGCCCTCGGATCAAAGGATACGCGTGCCCAAGGAGCACATAGGGTCAACCGGTACAGTCAAGCTGGTGCGGAGGTTGACGGTAGGCCCGCTGCTTCTGGTTCCCCTGATTCTGTCGGCCTGTAGCCACTCGAGACCGGTAGCGCTTCCATTTCGCGCCCACGGATCGCCTCCCACAACCTCCCCTCGTCTGGCCCCATGTGCGCGGATCGGCACCTCGGCCCTATCGGTAGCGTCCGGACAGGCGGTGCACCTGGACCTGTCTCGATCGGAGGTCGGTGCCAACGTCAAGGGGGCCTCGGCCGTCAACTGCGTCTTCCTGGCCAGTGGGGGCCCGAAGGCACAGTCTGAGGTTGGCTCGATCGAGTTGGTGACCTACCCCTCGGGGCGGTCTGCCGCGGCGGCCATCAACGCAGCGGTGTCCGCCGAGACTCAACTAGGTGTCCCGGTGACCAGGCTTAGCGTTCGGGGGGAGGAGGCTTTCGCGCAGAAGGTCCCCGACGGTTGGACCTGCGCGGTGGTCTCGGCGGTGCACGGCGCCGAGGCCACACTCACAACGGCTAGCTCCGCCAGCTCCGCCGACACCTGTGACTGGGCCTGGACCGGTCTCCAGGCGTTGGTCGGCTGACGAGTCGATCGGGCTACGCGCCGCCAAGTGTTGTCGGCTGGTCGAGAATTGGACCAGGGCAAACGACTGCCATCAGAGCCAAGTCAGCAGGCCAGGGCCGACCGAGAGTGGCGGGAGCTCATCGAAATCAGGGTGGAAGAGGCCGAGGACGGGGAAATTGTCATGAAACCGGAACGTATCCGGCGCAGGATCTACATCGATCGTCGGGAAGAGTAGGGACACCTCTCCTGGAGGCTCCCCTGCCGTCCCCCTGGCGGCGGGGGGTTCATCGGGTCGAGCCCCGACGTGAGCTGCCGCTCGCGTCGGGGGTACTGCCCCGGGGATCTTTCGCCGAGTCCCCGGGGCGGTACTCGCCCGAAGCATCGGACCTACCCGAAGTATCAGCGTCGAGGGCCACGTCCACCGGAAGCTCGACCCGGAAGCGGGCGCCGCCGGCCGGGCTGGTGCTGACTGACACCGACCCGTTGTGCAGGCGCACGTGCTCGTACACCAGGGCCAGGCCAAGGCCGACCCCGTCGCCCCGGGCCCGACGCCCGGCGGCCTTGCCCCGGGCGAAGCGCTCGAAGATGACCTGGCGGGCCTCGGGGGCCACGCCCGGTCCGGCGTCGTCCACGGCCAGGTAGGCCATCGGGCCCCGCCGGCCGACCTCGACGCCGGTGACGCCGTCCCCGTGGGCGTCGGCGTTGGCCAAGAGGTTGGCCAGCACCCGCTCCAGGCGGCGCTTATCGGCCCGGATGACCACGTCCGGAGCCTTGATCGACACCGCGACGTCCGGGCGGTTGAGGCTGACCAGGGAGTACAGGACCAGATCGGCCAGGTCCACCTGCTCCAGGGACAGGTCGGCGGCGCCGGCGTCGAAGCGGGAGACTTCGAGGAGATCCTCGACCAGATGCTGAAAACGGGACACCTCATCCGACAGCAGATCGAGGGCCTGGGCGGACCGGTCGGACAGCTCCGAGCGGCGACGTTGCAGCACCTCCAAGCTGGTGCTGAGCGTCGTCAACGGAGAGCGCAGCTCGTGACTCACATCACTGGCAAATCGAGCGTCGCGCTGTATCCGCCCCTCCAGAGCGCTGACCATGGCGTTGAAGGACTCGGCCAGATCGGCCAACTCACTGGTGCGTCCGGCCGGCAGCCGCGTGTCGAGCCGGCCTCCGGCTATGGCGGCGGCGGCGCTGGCCGTCTGGCGCAGTGGGGCCACGATGCGCCGGCTGGCCCGGCTGCCGATGAAGGCGGCCACGGCGGTGGTGGCCACCGAGGCTCCGGCCAGGGACAGGGCCAGGTCGATCAGGGTGCGGGACACGTCCTCCATGTCGAACACCTCGAAGTAGGCGGCCGACACGGTTGGCAGTGCGATGCCCACCGCCAGCTCGGCGTGGCCGTCCAGGCGGTACTGCAGGCTGGCCGAGGTGTTCCGGGCGATGACGGCGTGCTTGAGGGCGGAGGGGACGGACCCGCTGTTGAACGCCAGGTTGGAGACGTTCCACTGCCCGTGTTGATAGAGGAGGGAGTCCGAACCCGACGGTGTCTCCAGGGAGGAGAGCACGTCGGGCAGGTCGGGGACGCTGAAGCGCAGCGCGTCGCCAACCACCAGAGCGTTGGCGGCGGTCTGGCGCACGTCCTGGCTCTGGCGGGCCTCCAGCACCGACCGGCGGGTGAGGAAATAAGCAGTCAGGGACAGGGCGACGGACACCCCCAGGGCGCTCAAGGCGAAGCCGGCGGTCACCCGGGCGCCGAGGCTGGCCCGCCCTCGGCGGCGCACCACGCCGCCGCGTGGGGGGGTCCCTTCCGCGTGCGGCCCCCGGCGGCGCAACGCGCCGCCGCCTTCGGGTGTCCCTGCCGCCGGCGGCCGCGGGCGGCGCCTCACGGGACCAGCTTGTAGCCCAGCCCCCGCACGGTCACGATCCGGGTCGGGTTGGCCGGGTCGTCCTCCACCTTGGTCCGCAGCCGTCGCATGTGGACATCGACCAGGCGGCTGTCCCCGAAGTAGTCGTAGCCCCAGACCGACTCCAGGAGGGCCTCACGGGAGAGGACCTTGCCGGCATGCGCCGCCAGCTCGCACAGGAGGCGGAACTCGGTCCGGGTGAGGTGGAGCGGTTGGTCGCGAAGGCGGATTTCCCCCGCGTCGGGGGAGATGATCAAGTCACCGAACTCCCAGCCGTCCTCCGCCGTGGAAGAGGTCCGCCCCGTGCGGCGCAGGTGGGCCCGGATGCGGGCGGCCAGCTCCTTGACCACGAATGGCTTGGTTATGTAGTCGTCGGCCCCGGCTTCCAAACCGGCCACCACGTCGTGGGTGTCGGTGCGGGCGGTGACCACGATGATGGGAACGTCAGCCTGGGCCCGCAGGGTCCGGCAGAACTCGAAGCCGTCCATGTCCGGGAGCATGAGGTCGACTATGACCAGGTCGGCCGGGTGGGCCAAAAAGGCGGCCAGGCCCTCCTCGGCCGATTCGGTGCCTTCCACCTCGTAGCCCTCGTCCTCCAGGGCCAGGGCCGTGGAGGAGCGGATGCGTTGGTCGTCTTCGACCATCAGGATTCGCCCGGGCACCCCCAGATGGTGGCCCAAACCGGCCCGGCCCGCCGGACGCCGGCCCGGTCGGGAGACCGTTTGCAACAAGTGGGACGGACCATCCGAGTGATCTGCCAACATCGTGGGGCCATGTCCGAGCTGATCCAACCCCCGCCCGCCAATCCTGGCGAGGAACTGGTGCTGGTCGAATCCTGCACCACCACCTGGGCCTTCGACACCGGCCGGGGCCGGTTCACCCGCCTGCCCCGGGGCCTGGCCCTGTCCAATTCCAGCGCTGACTGGCGCCCTTACGCCTCCATGCACGTGGACCGGGAGGCGGGCACGGTGGAGGTGGCCCTGGACTCGGCCGGTACCCAGCTGCTGCGCTCCGACATCCACACGGGGGGCCCCTGCCCCGACTGCGGGCACCCCGGCTCCTGAGGAACCCGCCTTTCATATCGATTTCGATATAAGCTTTCCGTATGTTCGGATCGTTCATCCGCCAGCTCCGGGAAGCCAGGGGTCTGAGCCAGTCCGCTCTGGCTGACCTGGTCGGCATCCCCCAGCCCAACCTGTCCGCCTACGAGCGGGACAGGCGTTGCCCGTCGGCGGAATCTCTGAACCGGCTTGTAATGGCCTGCGGCTACCAACTGGCGGCCACGGATTACGCCCGGATCATTCCCTGCCCGCTGCCCATCCCGGAGGGTGGATGGGGCACCGCTGAGGTCCTTCCAGGAGATCCCCCGGACGAGGCACCCAGCATCCCTCGCGATGCGTCGCCGGAGGTCCGGGGCCGGGCGCTGGTCGAGCTGCTGGAACTGGCCGAAGCCCTCCGACCGGTGGATCGGTGAGCATCCCCGAGCTGGTCCTGGAGGTACACGCCACCCTCGAAGGCCTCGGAGCCGAACACGCCTTTGGCGGAGCCCTGGCCCTGGCCTATTACGCCGAGCCCCGGGCGACGGTGGATGTGGACGTGAACGTGTTCGTTCCCTTTGTCGCCGCCGCTGAGGTGGTGGAGGCCTTCCACCGACGGGGGCTGGCGGCCGAAGGCGATCCGGCGGGGTGGCTACCGACCGCCGGGGTCCGTCTCACCCGGCCCGGGGAGTTGGGCAAGGTCGATCTGTTCTTCTCGCTCGACGACTCCTACGAGCGCATCGCCGCCCGGGTCCGCAAGTTTCCTTTTGGACGGGACGGTGGGCCGCAACTTCCTTTTCTCTCGGCCGAGGATCTGGCCGTCTTCAAGCTCTCCTTCGGTCGGGACAAGGACTGGATCGACCTCAAGGCCATGGTCCAGACCGTCCCGGACATCGATCTCTCCTACATCGAGCAGCTGCTGATCGGCCTGCGCGGCCCCTCCATGTTCAGCCGCCTGGCCAGGTTCCGGGCGTTGGTGGATTCAGAGAGCCCTGGTTTGGGCGATGTCGTTCAGGGATGCCGCGCCTCGACGGACCACGAACCAGGTATACCCGACCAGACGTATGAGTGAAGCGAACCGGATCAGAAGGGGCCGCTGGTCCCGGGCTGTGAGGTAGGGGTGAAGAGGCTGGAGTAGTCGGCCCGACCGACAGGGCCCGAGCGCAGGGTGCCGTTGGCGGCGGGGACGGCCACCGGGCTGTCCCCCAGTTCGAAGCTGACAGCGTTGACCCCGGTCTGGACGCCGGTGACGGTGTAGACGAGTTGGGCGATGGCCAGGATCTGATCCGGGCCCCCGGTGTCAGCAAAGGTGTGGGACAGATCGAGGACCACCCGGTTCCGGATGACCCGCTCCGAGAGGAGCTCGGTGGCCGGGTCGATGCTGGTGCGGATGCCGGCGGCCGACTCGGCGGGAGTGGGGCCGGCCAGCAGATCGGCCAGGGCCTCGGGCAGACTGCCCGGGCTCGGCACCAGCCGGCTTCTGGCCACCAGTCGGTCCCCGGCCACGAAGTAGACCTGGATGAGCGAGACCGGAGTGGACGAGCCGTGCAGGGTGGTGGTGGTCGACGCCCCGGTCAGGCCGGCGGGGAGCTGGCTGGCCGACAGGGCCACCGGCCGAGTCTGAACGGGGACCCCGCAGGCGCAGGCGGCCAGGGCGAGGAGGGCCCCGACGGCTGAAACGGCCACGGAGGAACGGCCGGTGCGCACCGGCCCACCGTAGGTTGCGCGATCCTTCACGACCATGCGACGGCTCGGTCCCTTGCGCATCCTGAGCCGGACCTTCAAGATCCTGGTGGCCGCCGTCCTGCTGGCGGTGGGGGTTCCCCTCATGAGCGGAGGGGTGGTACTGGCCTCCTTCATCTTCCTGCCCCTGCCCGCCTCGCTGCCCCAGCCCAAGGTTTCACAGCTCAGCGCCCCCAGCGTGGTCTACGACGACCAAGGCAACATCATCGCCACCTTCCAGCAGTACGGCCGGGACACCCCGGTGCCGCCCAAGGACGTCCCCGCCATCCTCGACCATGCAGTCGTGGCCTCCGAGGACCACCGCTTCTACACCGAGGGGGCCATATCCATCCGGGGGACGCTGCGGGCCCTGTATGACGACGTGGTCCACGGCCAGGTGCTCCAGGGCGGATCCACTCTCACCCAGCAGTACGTCAAGGGGGCCTACACCAGCGGCCAGCGGACCCTGCTGCGCAAGATCCACGAAGCCATCCTGGCCGGTGAGGTGTCCCGCCAGTTGTCCAAGGCGGACATCCTCTACCAGTACCTGTCCGACTCCTATTTCGGGGAGGGCTCCTACGGCGTGGGGGCGGCGGCGGAGACCTATTTCCGTACCCCGGTGCAGGACCTCGATGCCTCCCAGGCGGCCACTCTGGCCGGGGTTCTACCCGCTCCCTCGGCCTACGATCCGCTCATCAACCTGTCCGTGGCCGAGGGCCGACGGGACACGGTGCTCGGTCTCATGGAGAAGTACGGGTACCTGAGCCAGGCCCAGTACACCCAGGCCATGGCCGAGACGCTGACCCTGGCCCCCAACGTCAAGCCCGGCGTGCCGGTCACCGCCGTCTACGGGCCACAGTCCCAGCAGACGTCCCAGTACCCGTACTTCATCGACTACCTGAAGGAGTATCTCGGAGCCGTCGTCGGGGACCAGGAACTCTATGGCGGGGGTCTTCAGATCCAGAGCACCCTCGATCCGACCGATGAGGCCGAAGCCGAGGCGGCCGTCGGCCGCACCCTCAACGGCACCCGTCCGCCGGTGGACATGGCCCTGGTCTCCCTGGAGCCGGCCACCGGCTACGTCAAGGCCCTGGTCGGCGGGCGCGACTACTCGGCCTCCCAGGTCGACCTGGCCCTGGGGGGGTGCCCGCCCGAACCGACCAGCCCGACCGTCCACATCGTGCTGGCCGCGCCATGTTGGACCAAAGGCATGATCAGCGGCGGAGGCGGCGGCATGCCGGCCGGCTCCTCCTTCAAGATCTTCACACTGGCTGCCGCCCTGGAGCAGGGGATATCCCCGGACAAGGTGTACTCCGGTCCCCGGCTCATCACCATCGGCGGCTCCACCTTCCACAACGCCGAGTTTGAGGGCGGGGGCGACTACACCCTGCGCACGGCCACCTGGGACTCCATCAACACCGTCTACGTGCAGGTGGCCAACCAGGTGGGGCTCAAGAACCTCATCCAGATGGCCCAGTCGATGGGGATCGAGTCGGCCTGGTACTCCCCCCAGATACATGGTCTGTCCCTGACCCTGGGCGTGGAGGGCGTCTCGCCCCTGGACATGGCTTCGGCCTACGGCATCCTGGCCGACCAGGGAACGAGGGTGGCTCCGAGCCCGGTGGTCAAGGTGATCGACGGCGCCGGCAAGACCCTCATCAACAACACCAAGCCGGTGGGCACCCGCGTCCTGCCGGCCACCATCGCCTCCACCGAGACCCAGATCCTCGAAGGGGTGATATCCCACGGGACGGGCTATCCCAGCGCCGTCCTCAACCGCCCGGAGGCGGGCAAGACAGGGACCACCGACTTCTGCACCAACGGCTGGTTTGTCGGTTACACCCCCCAACTCTCGACGGCGGTCTGGATGGGCCATCTCAACTCGACCAACGCCCCCCTGGAAGGCGTCTACTCCCGGGGCAGCTATGTCCCGTGTGTGTACGGCGGGACGCTGCCGGCCGAGACGTGGGCCGACTACATGGGCGCGGCGCTCAAGGGCGTGCCTCCCACCGACTTCGCCCAGCCGCCTATAGCGCTTCCTCCTCCCAGCGTGTTCGCGGCGAGAAGCTCCATAGCGGCCGGGTACGCGGACTCACCCACTCCGTTGGGATCGGGGCAGAGCTATCTGATCCAACTCCCGCCACCATCGGCCAGCGCCCCGACCACCACCACGACAACTTCCTCGACCACGACCACCTTCCCCGGCTCGTCCTCGACCTCCTCGACCCTGGTGCCCCCCGGTCCGGCGCCGTGACGGATAAGGGAGCACGGCTCCTCGAGGAGACGGATCGTTATCTCACCGAGCTGGCGCGCGAGGTGGGAGAACCTTCCCCGGCGTCGGTGGCTAAAGCTGAACGCCTTGCCCGGCGGGTGCGGGGGACGAAGGCCTCGTGAACCGGCTGCTCAAGACCTGCGATGGGAGCGAGGATGTACCGGCCCCTCTCGCCCGTCGAGCGGGAGAACTCCGTTACCGGGCTGATTTGGTGACCCGGGCCTTCTTTGGCAGCCTGTAGCCCCATGCGAAGAACTCTGACAACCCTGGTCCTCGCCGCGCTGGTCCTGGCCGCCTGCGGCGGAAGCTCCAAGACGACGGCCACCCACTCGTCCACCAGCGGTGCCTCGGCCGGGACCACCGCCAAGTCATCCTCGGGGTCGACCTCGGCCGCCAAGGCGGCGGGGGTGGCCCCGACCGGCGCCGCTCCGACCTGCAGCGCCACGGCCCACCCGTCCGGCTCCCACCTGGTCGTCACGGTCACGACCGACGGAGAGTCGGTGATCTACGCCGATGACGCCCACGCCAACCCCTCCACGGCCACCTACACGCTGTCCCATGCCCCCTGGGTGGCGACCCTGAGTCTCAACGACCCGGCCGGATACCCGGTGACGGTGCACGTCTTCGGCAACCGCCAGGAAACCTCCTGCTCGGCCAAGAGCACCTGACGCCTCTGCGAGTCCTACACCTCACCTCCTCCTTCCCACGGTGGGAGGGCGATCATCAGGCCCCGTACCTGGCCGACCTGGTCCGGGCCCAGACGGAGGCCGGGACCGAGCCCGTAGTTCTCGCCCCCCATGGCCCCGGCCTCAAGCGGCGGGACAGGGTGGGCGACTCGGCCGTGTTCCGCTTCCGCTACGGCCCGGCCCGGGCCGAGGTGCTGGCTTACCGGGGCGGGCTCACCTCCAGCGTCCGCCGTCCTCTGGGGGCGGCCGCCCTGGCCCCTTTCCTGGCCAGCTTTGGGCTCCGGGCGGCCGCCCTGGCCCGGGCCGAGCGGATCGACGTGATCCACGCCCACTGGTGGTTACCGGGGGGCCTGGTCGGTGTTCCCGCCTCCTGGGCGTCGGGGGCGCCACTGGTCATCACCTGCCATGGGTCGGATGTGGAGCTGATGCGCCGGCCGGCGCTGGGCCGCCTGGCCCGCCGGGTCCTCGGCCGGGCCCGGGTGGTGGCGGCGGTCTCGTCCCCGCTGGCCCGGACGGTCCAGGAGTTGACCGGCATGGAGACCCGAGTGCTGCGCATGCCCCTGGTCGTCCCGGCCGATACGCCCCGGCCCGATCGTCTGACCGCCTCTTCACCCCTGCGCCTGGTGGCCGTAGGCCGGCTGGCGCCCGAAAAGGGCTTTGACGTTGCCATCAACGCCCTCTCACGCCTGGCCGCTCAAGGTGTAGAGGCCAGCCTGCGCATAGTCGGTGACGGTCCGGATCGCGAGAGCCTGGAGAGACAGGCCCGGGGCCTGGCGGTCGTCTTCGATGGCCCGATGCCCAGAACCCAGTTGGCCGAGGTCATGGCGTCCAGTCACGCCCTGCTGGTGCCTAGCCGCCACGAAGGTCTCAGCCTGGTGGCGCTGGAGGCTCTGGCCCTGGGTATCCCCGTCATCGCCTCATCGGTGGGCGGATTGGTCGAGGTCGTCCACCCACCCGAGGACGGGATCCTGGTGCCGGCCGAGGACCCCGACGCCTTGGCGGCAGCCATCCGAAGGCTGCCCCTCCCCACTCCGACGGCCAGGGCCGTCGAAGCCCACCGGCCGGCCGTGGTGGCCGTCGAGCACCTGGCGGCCTATGAGGACGCCATGGCCGGACGACCCGCAGGAACCCGGTGACCGAGCCCGGCCTGCGCCGGCCCCCGCGCCTGATCGTGCTGGGCGCCCGGGTGGCCATGGTGGCGGCGGTGGCGGCCGTGGTGGTCAAGGTCGGCATCGATAACGCCTCTTCCCTCCGCCACATCCACCTGCGGGTAGCACCGGCCTGGTTCGTCCCGGCGGCGGCGGCCAGTCTCATAGCCGGGCTGTGCATGCCCCTGGGCTGGCGCCTGCTCATCTCCGCCTATGGGCCCCTTGTGGCCCGGCGGGCCACCTTGCGGATCTGGTGGACGGCCCAGATCACCCGCTACGTCCCAACCGGAGCGGCCGCCCTGGCCACCCGGGTCGTCCTGGCCGCCCGGGAGGGAGTGCCCCGGATGCTGGCCGGCGCCTCCCTGCCCATCGAGGTGGCCATCGTGGTCGGCTGTGGGACCGTTCTCACCGGCGCCCTGCTGCCCGACTCGGTCCTGCCCTTACCGGGCCGCCTAGCCGTGGCGGCCCTGGGCGCCGGCGGGTTGGCGACTCTGCCGGTGCTCCTGCGCCTGGCCGGCCGTTGGGTTCCCAAGATGCCCTCACCCCGGCCCGGCCCGGAGGGGACCGTTCCCGTCTACGCCGCCGAGGCCTGGTACGGCGTCAACTCCTTCCTGCGCAGCGGGGCCTTCCTGTTCCTGGCCGCCGCCCTGTTGCCGGTGCGATGGGGCGACCTAGCTCTTCTGGCCGGGGCATTCAACGCCGGGGCGGTGGGCGGTCTGGTCAGCATCGCTCCCGGCGGCCTGGGGGTGAGGGAGGGGATCCTCACCCTGGTGCTCAAGGGCCGCTATGGCTTCGGGGACGCCGCCGCCCTGTCCGTGGCCCTGCGGGGCTGGGATCTGGTCATCGACGTGGTCTGGCTGACGGCGGCAAGGGTCGCCGGCCGGCGCCGGCCCGGGCCGGAGGAGCCGGCAGCTATGAAGGACAGCGACTGAACCTCACCCACGTTGGCGTGTATCCGTTTGTATTACAATTGGGGGATGTGGCCGACCTGTTCGACATTGACCTGCTGGACGACGATGACCCCTTCGAGATCGGCGAGCAGGCCGCCCATCTCTTCAAGCATGCCGGACTCGGCACCGACGACATCTACGACGTCTGGCGCTCGGAGCCGCTTTTCTATCTCGCCAAGCCGCCCGCTCACTGGCTGATGGTGGCCGAGGTGCAGGGTCGAACTCTGGTCGTGCCGCTCGCGCCACCCGATTCAGGTGACCCTACGAAGTGCCGGCCGATCGGGTGCTACGAGGCCTCAGACCATCTCGCCAAGCGGTACCAGGAGGATCGATGACCCCTAAGAAGATGACCCAAGCGGACGAGTACGACTTCTATTCCAAGTCGGAGAACCAGGAACCTCAGGGCCCGCCTCATCGGCGCCGGTCGAAGCTGACTGAACTGGTCCCGGTGAGGTTCCCGCCTGGGACCCTCGAAGAGATCCGCCGGCGGGCCGGGGAGGACGACCGCTCCGTGTCGAGTTGGATCCGTCGAGCGGTCGAGCACGAGCTTCGAGAGGACGCCGGGTAACCCGCGACACCGGTGCGTCCGGGCCCAGAGGTCATCGAGGTCAGCGGGCGGTTCGGCCACGAGTGCAGGCGCCTCGCCCCGCCTCGGCCCGGACGGGACCGTTCCCGTCTACGCCGCCGAGGCCAGGTACGGCGTCAACTCCTTCTTGCGCACCGGGGTCTTCCTCTTCCTGGCCGCCGCCCTGTTGCCGGTGCGATGGGGGGACCTAGCTCTTCTGGCCGGGGCCTTCAACGCCGGGATGAGATCACCGGCGCTGCTTCCAGCCCATAGGCGGCGCACCTCTTGAGAACCAGGTGAGCGAGGAGAAGCTGCTCCGCCTACTCTCGGCCCACCAGGTGGTAGCGGTTGGCCCCTATCGTCGTGAGCCATCGGCCGTAGTCATCCAACCCGATCACTACGCCGAGCTGGCCAGCGCCATGGAGCGCGTCCAGCAGATGCGCCAGGTCCTGCCTCTGCTCCTGGTGGCAGCCAGGAGCGGCATAGCCATTCCTTCCCAGACCCTGGCCGAGTTCGATATCGAGTTGCCCGATGACAGCTGGCAGGCCCTCAACCGGTTCCAGGCACGGATTCCCCTCAACATCACTGACGACGCGGAGGGCAATCCCATCGCTTGGGGAACTCTGCAAGGAAGCTACGTCGGAGAGCTCGAGGAAAAGCTCGTTGTCGTCGACGACTGACCCGCGTCGTCGTCCTGCACCCGAGTTGCGAGACGGGGGCCAAGGCAGGGGACAAGACTGAAGTACTCGTTGGCCGGGTGAACCCCCTGACCGCAATTGGGGCGCAACAGAGGGCAGCGGTAAGGGCGGGATGGGCAGAAAAAGAGGGGCACGTGCTTGTCGCGCACACCCACACCTTCTGGCTGGCGCCGCCACCCGCTGAGGACGTCGACGTCGACTTCTACGTCGACTTCCAAAGATGCCAACGCGTGCTCCTATCAGATCTGATAATGGCAGGTCGGCGAGCTGCCATGACCCACGACGCTCGGGTCTATCTAATCCGCCGTGAGCTGTATTACAGATACCGGTGGCTTGTCCCGCTCGATTCGGTTTACAAGCTTGAGCAGGTCAGGATCTCGGCGGATTCAAACTTTGTCGGTCCGCGACCGACTTGGGCTCCAGCGCCCGACTAAAAGCTCGCGGCGGCACGGGTGGCCGGCCGGCGCCGCCCGCCATCTCGCTCAGAGACGCGTTGTCCAGGGATTCAGGAGATTCAGGCCTAGATGGTCGAAGTCGCCGATGTTGCGGGTGGCCAGAGCGGCACGGTGGGTTCTGCAGATGGCGGCGATCTGGGCGTCGAAGCCGCTGATGGGTGCACCGGCGCGCTCACGCTCGACAACGACATCGGCGTACTGACCGGCAGCAACGGCGTCGAACGGCAGGACCCGGTCGGCGAACGTGACGAACACGTCGTCAGCGGCGGCATCGAGGAGGGCCCTCCGTCGACCGCTCGGGAGTCGGGCAATGCCGAAGCGAATCTCGGCCAAGGTCACCACGGTCGTGCACACCGCGGCTGGAGACAGCCGGCCCACCCACGCTACGACGCCCGCGTCCGGCTCCGGGCGCATGAGCTCGGAGATAACGTTGGTATCCAGTACGACTGGCCCTGTGCCGGCCGGCGAGGGTTCGCTCACTCAGGCAACTTGGTGGTGCGGGGCATCTCGGAGCGGGGAGGCAGATCGAGGTCAACCCCGCCGAGGTCTCCGAAGCGAGCCAGAAGTGCTTGGGCCAGACCGGTGGAGTCGGGGGCGGCGCCGACTGCGTCGGTGAGGATGGCGCGGATCTCCGCCTCCATGGAACGGCCGTGCTGAGCGGCGCGAACTCGTAGTCGCTCGCGCACCTGGTCGTCTAGATCCCTGATGCTGAGTGCGGCCACAGCGACCACCTCCTCCGCCAGCAATGCTAGCAGTCCATCTCAGATGTGGTCGAGGTCGCCCCAGGCCAGTGACCAGCGCTGGCGGGTGAGCTCGGGCAGCCGGCTTAGGTTGTCCACCACCCCGACGTGCATGGGCGCCGGCTCGAACCGCCGCGGCAGGGGCCACAGGCCGGCGGCCCGGGCGGCCCTATATATAGGAGTACCGGCCAGAGCGGTGGTGGCGATACCCACCGCTCCGAGGGGGCCGGCGGCGGTGGAGGCCAGGCGGCCGACCAGGTCCCGGGCGGCCCGGTCGTCCTCGGCGGTCAGCTCGAGCAGGCAGAGCATCGGACCGCCCAGGTCCGTCCGGCACCGGGCGGCTGCCGCCCCGACCAGGCGGCCGTTCCTTCTGGCTTCGAGGAATAGGTAGCCGCCATCGCCCGGGCGTCGGACGTAACGCCAGTCCCACCAGGCCCGGTCCCGCCTCACCCCGTTCCCGTATCCGGAAGCCAGGCGGGTCCATAGGTCATCGAGATCAGCCGGCGGGTCGGCCACCATGTCGGCCCCGCCGCCCCGCCCGAGGCGGAAGGGAGCCCGGGCCAGCCGGCCCAGAGGCGTGGGCAGATGCAGGCGCCTGGCCAGCCAAGCGCTGTCCAGCGGGGCCACCAGGGCCCGGGCCCGGCCCAGGTCCTGGCCCCCGGCCTTGCGGAAGCCCCGCAGGGAGTTGGGATTGGGCAGGCAGTAGGTGACCGGCATCCCCGCCGCCCCGGCGTCGGCGTAGACGGCCCGGGCCAGGCTCTCGAACAGGCCCAGGCCGCGGAAGGCCGGATCGGTGGCGGCGTCGACGCCCAGGGCCAAGGTGGCCGGCGCCCCGCCGATGACCCCGGGCAGGCAGATGCCGGCGTAGTGGGCCACCACCCGACCCTCAGCCTCGGCTACCCAGGAGCGGGCCGGGCCGAAGGGATTGTCCCAGTACTGCCAGGCCATGACCGCCTCATCGGTCTTGGGGTTGCCGGCGAAGGAGCCGCCCAGGACGACCCGTATCTGGGCTGAATCATCAACCGTGGCCGGTCGGATCCGGACCTCGGGGCCTTCCATCGGGTCAGTCTGGCAGGCAGGGAGATTCCGGTATCCGGTGACAGGTGCAGGCGAAGTCGGTATAACTGAGGGGTGGGGGCGATGACAACAGCGGCGCTCCCCGAGTCCGCCGGGTACCGGTGAGGCCGTTGAGCATCGATCCGTCCAAGCCCCTCGAATCTGTGACGGCGCCGGCGCCCCTGCGTCCTTTAAAGAGGACGGAAAGCCCGCCACCGCTTGACGACAGGGTCGTCGAGGCCACCAAGAAGGGAGAGCGCTGGGCGTGGGAAGCGGCATACCTCGCCTACGCCAGGGCTCTGACGGGTTTCTTGATGGTGCGCCTCGGTGACCGTGATGACATGGCCGAAGCCGTGTCGGAGACCTTCCTGCGGGCCCTCGACCACTGCGGGAGCTTCCGGGGCGACGCCGAGTCCTTCCGGGCCTGGCTGTTCCGCATCGCCCGCAACGTGGCCAACGACCGCCTCCGGGCCCGCTCGCGCGCGCCCCGGGGCGATCACGACGTGGATCCCATCGATTTGTCCTCGGGTGCGCCGGACGAAGCCCTCATCGCCGATGAGGACCAGGCCGCTGTCCGGCTGGCCCTGTCCGGTTTGGACCCCGATGACCGGGAGATCCTGTGGCTGCGGATCTGCGCCCGGCTGTCCTCGGCTGAGGTGGGCGAGATCGTGGGCAAGAAGGCCGGGGCAGTGAGGATGCAGCAACAGCGCGCCCTGGCGCTCCTGGCCCGCCGCATGGAAAGCGACCGACCCGGTAACGAGGCCCGACCGTGAGGATCGTCCGCCTGGCCGAGCGGCGCCGGGCCCGCCAGCACCGGGCCGACGTCCTGGACGGGGCCCTGGACGCCGCCCTCACCCAGGTTGACCAGGCCGAGGACTTCGGCCGCGAGCTCGAAGCTGCGCGGTGGCTGGCGGCTGCCCACCTCCCGACCCGGGCTCCGGCTGAGGGACTGGTCGCTCTGCGCGCCGCCCTGGCCGCCCGCCGAGCGACCCATGCCCACCAGACCCGGTCCCGCTTCATCGTCCAAGGCGTACCCGGGGCGGTGGCCGCCGCCGGCGTGGGCCTGGCCGTCTTCTTCGGACTGCACGCCACCGGGGCGCAGAACAATCTGGCCGGGGCCCAGTCAGCGGTGCGGGCCCTGCAGGAGATAACGACCCGGATGGCGGCCGTGAACCAGGTGGCCAGCTCGAACAACCTCCGCGGCGTGGTCCAAGCGGCCGACTCGGCCCGCCAGAGCCTGGTCGAGGCTCAACAGGTGGCAGGACCGCTGCCGGCCAGTGACCCTTTCAGGAACCTGCTGCTTCAAACGGCCGAGGCCAAGATCGCCGAATTGGAGGCGCTCCTCGCCCAGCTGAAGCTCCCACTGGTGGCCAGCCTGCCCCCGGTCCCCAGTTCGAGCTCCGCCAGTAGTCAGCAGGCCGACAGTTCTGGGACAAGTTCGAGCCCCGCCCAGGCGCACGCTTCCACCTCGACTTCGAGCAGTACGTCCTCGACGACCACCACCACCCAAGCCAGCAGTCCGAGCACTAGCACAACGACCACCACCCAGGGTGGGTCAGCTCTCGCAGCGGGACCGGGTCAATCGACCAGCACCACCGGAACTGCCAATAAAACCCAGGCTCAGCCGAATGGTCAAGGATCGACCACCACCACCTCGACCACCACATCGACTACGACTACGTCCACCACACCGGTGCCGCCACCTCCGAGCACAACCACCACGACAGCCCCCACGCCGCCGCCGAGCGGATAAAAGCGACTGTGCGTGGGAACCGACCACGCTGCGTTGTATTCGTGGATTCGGTCAGAGGGATTTGTGACACAACCAACCGGCGGGCGTCTTTAGTTCCGCTGACCTAACTGCGGCTGGTAGGCGATGGCATTCCCGAAGAATCCCTTCGGGACTGACCTGATCGGGCTAGTCTGCTCGTTGCCTGCGGTCAAAGTGCCGTCGGTGGACTCGGCCTCCTGAAGGGGGACGGGAACAAAGCAGTTCCGGCTTAGCGATGAAGCAAGTCAGACATCAGCTACCTATGCCTTCAGGAGGCTAATTTGCAACGAAACAACCA
>DATLUK010000384.1:0-13722 GCA_035533195.1 Acidimicrobiales bacterium
ACTGGTCCGGACCCTGCGCCAGAAATGCCCCTGGGACCGGGAGCAGACCCATGCCAGCCTGACCCGTCATCTGCTGGAGGAGTCCTATGAAGTGGTCGAGGCCATTGACGAGCTGAGCGATGCGCTGGAGTCGGCCCCCGATCGGACCCCGGCGGCCTACGCCCATCTGGAGGAGGAGTTGGGTGACCTTCTCTTCCAGGTCTACTTCCATACCACCCTGGGCGCCGAGGAGGGCCAGTTCGACCTGGCTGACGTGGCCCGGGGAATCCACGAGAAGTTGGTGAGTCGCCACCCGCACGTCTTCGGCTCGGTGCAGGCCGACACGCCCGAAGCGGTGATGACCAACTGGGAGCTCATCAAGCAGGCCGAAAAGGGCGCCGAGAGTGTGATGGACGGCCTATCCGGGAACCTCCCGGCCCTCAGCCACGCCCACAAGGTGCAGCGCAAGGCGGCCTCGGCCGGCTTCGACTGGCCGGACATCGCCGGGCCCATGGACAAGGTGGCCGAGGAACTGGACGAGGTGAGGGCCGAACTGCGCTCGTCCCCAGCGCAGCGGGGGGCGCCGGTGGCGCCGGCCGGCCTCACCCGAGAAGTCGGTGACCTGCTTTTTGCCGTGGTCAACGTGGCCCGCCACGCCGGCGTCGACGCCGAATCGGCGCTGCGGGGCAGCACCCGGGAGTTCATCCGCCGGTTCCGACTGGTGGAGGAGTGGGCCCAGGGCGAAGGCCTCGATCTGGCCACCGCTCCGGCCTCGCTGGTCGATGCCCAATGGGAGGCGGCCAAGCGCAACCCTGACCGTCCCTCGTGATCACGCGTTGACGGTTGTAACTTCTTCAACAACAACCACAGGAGCAACAGCCAGCGTGAGCGCCATCGAAGCCGTCGTCGGGAGACAGGTCCTGGACTCGCGCGGCAATCCCACGGTCGAGGCCGAGGTCCTCCTGGAATCGGGCGCCCGGGGTCGGGCCATCGTCCCTTCGGGAGCCTCCACCGGGTCGCTGGAGGCGGTGGAGCTGCGCGACGGCGGCGCCGAGTTTGCGGGCAAGGGCGTGACCCGGGCCGTGGCCCACGTCAACGGGGAGATAGCCGAAGCCCTGCTGGGCATGGACGGCCTGGCCCAACGCGATGTCGACCTGGCCCTCATCGACCTGGACGGCACGCCCAACAAGGGTCGGCTGGGCGCCAATGCCATCCTGGCCGCCTCCCTGGCCACGGCCAAGGCCGGCGCCGATGAGGCCGATCTGCCTCTCTACCGGTACGTGGGAGGTGCCGACGCCCACGTCCTGCCGGTGCCGATGATGAACGTGGTCAACGGCGGCGTGCACGCCGACAACAACGTCGACTTCCAGGAGTTCATGATCGTCCCGGTAGGCGCCGCCTCGTACTCCGAGGGCTTGCGCTGGGGCGTGGAGATCTACCACCGGCTCAAGGAGATGCTCCACGACCGGGGACTGTCCACGGCCGTGGGTGACGAAGGCGGCTTCGCCCCCAACCTGGCCCACAACGAGGACGCGGTGAAGATCCTGGTGGAGGCCATCCAGTCGGCCGGGCGGACTCCGGGCGAGGAAGTGGCCATTGCTCTGGATCCGGCGGCCAGCGAGTTCCACCGCGACGGCGCCTATCACCTCAGCGGCGAGGGCCGGGTCCTCAGCCCCGACGAAATGACCTCCTACTGGGTGGACCTCTGTGACCGCTATCCGATCGTCTCCATCGAGGACGGCATGGCCGAGGACGACTGGGACGGCTGGACAGCCATCACCCGGGCTCTGGGCGACCGCATCCAGCTGGTCGGTGACGACAACTTTGTGACCAACGTCGACCGTCTGGCGGAAGGGATCGCAGGGGGAGTGGCCAACGCCATCCTCATCAAGGTCAACCAGATCGGCACCCTGACCGAGACCTTGGCCACGGTGGGCCTGGCCACCCGTTCGGGTTATGCCTCGGTCATGTCGCACCGCTCGGGGGAGACCGAGGACGTGACCATCGCCGATCTGGCCGTGGCCACCAACTGCGGCCAGATCAAGACCGGCGCGCCGGCCCGCTCCGACCGGGTGGCCAAGTACAACCAGCTCCTGCGCATCGAGGAGGACCTGGGCGAGGCGGCCGCCTACTGGGGTATGGCCGCCTTCGCTCCGCGGGGGGGTCGCTCCCGTTGATCCGCCGGCGGGCCCTGCTCCTGGTCGTCCTGGCGGTGATGACCGCCATGGGCATGTTCCTCTTCGGGTACCCGACGCGGACCTATCTGGAGCAGCGGGCCCAGCTCACCAGCGAGCAGGCCATGGTGGACCGACTGGCGGTCCAGAACCAGACCCTTCAGTCCGAGGCCGCCCAACTCCAGAACACCGGGGAGATCGAACGCCTGGCCCGTCAGGACTATGGCCTGGTCCAGCCGGGCCAGGAGGCCTACGCCATCCTGCCCGGCCCCACCCCGGCGTCGGCCACCTTACGGACGGTCTCGGGGGCGCCGTCCCACGCCGGTCCGACCAGTACCCCAGCCGGTGGCGCCGATCCGGCGGGAGGCACCCAGTCCACCGGGAGCCTCTGGTCCCGGTTCATACGTCAGCTGGAATTCTGGAACTGAGTCGCCGCCGGCGCGAGCCCCGTTTTTTGATGCTTAGTGGAACCGGCTCTGGTTCAACTATCGGCCCGGGCATCGGGGCGGGCCCAGGTGGTCACCGGGCCGAAGCGGCCGACGGCGTGGTTCAGGGCTTGGTTCAGGGAGTGACGATGATCTTGCAGTGCTGTTCCGGATCGCCCAGGGCATCGAAGGCCCAGCCCACCTGGTCCAGCCCCACCTCGGCGGTGACCAGCGGAGCCACGTCGATGTCGCCCTCGGCTATGGCCCGCAGCGATTCGGCAAACTCGCCCGGTTCGTAGCCCAGCACGAACTGCATGTTGAGCTCCTTGCTGATGCCGAAGAAGGGGGTGAAGGTGTCGGCCTCCATGCAGACACCGACCACCACCACCCGGCTCCCGCCCGGCGCGCTGCGCATGATCTCGTTGATGATGCCCGGTACGCCGATGGCCTCGAAGACCACCGCACTGCCGCCCCGGCCGGAGCGGGCCCAGGCCGCCCACGCCGTCTCCTCCCTGGGATCGACGGCCTCGTGGGCGCCCTGGCGGATGGCCAGATCCCGCCGGGCCGGGGACAGGTCGGCGGCCAGGATGTGGCCGACCCCCTTCATCCGCAGCGCGGCGATGACCGACAGGCCCACCGGTCCACAGCCGAGGACGACGGCGGCTTCGCTGGCCTGGATGTTGGACTTGTTGACGGCGTGCAGTCCCACCGCCATCGGCTCGGTGAGGGCGGCGCGCGAGGCGTCGAGACCGTTGGGCACCGCCAGCAACATGAACGAGCTGAGCAGCATGCGCTCGGCGTAGCCGCCGATGGTGGTGTTGCTGTAGACGATGGGCTCGATGCCGGCGGGGCCGAAGAGGATCGGTATGGAGGTGACCAGGGAGCCGACGCCGAGGGAAGTCTCGGTGTCCGGCCCCACCTCGAGCACTTCGGCGGCGAACTCATGGCCCATGAACACATCGCGGTCGAGGTCCAGGCCCCCCGCCAGCCCGGCACTGGTGGCACCGCCGGAGGTCATCTCCGCCCCCAGCTCCAGCAGGCGCCGTCCGTGCTTGGCGAAGTGGAGATCCGAACCGCAGATGCCACACGCCTTTACCTGCACCAGCACCTGGTTCTGAACGGGCACCGGCTCGGCCACGTCGTCACGCAGCACCATGCGTCCCTGATTGAGAACTGCCGCCTTCATGATTTGCCTCTCTATAGGTGGGCGAGGAACTCGAGAAGAGCGGCGTTCACCTGCGCCGGCTTCTCCTGCTGCACCCAGTGCCCGGCGCCCTCGACCAGGACGCTGCCGCGGTGATCCTCCAGCCACCCGTCCATGACGGCGGGAGGCATCATCACCAGCACCGGATCGGCCGAACCGCCGATGAACAGCGAAGGCACGCTCACTTTGGCCCCCTCGAGCTGCGGGGTGATCTCCCAGTTGCGGTCCAGGTTGCGATACCAGTTGATCCCGCCGGTGAAACCGGTGCGGGTGAAGGTGGAGATGTAGTGCTCGAGCTCGGCCTCCGACAGCCAGGCCGGCAACTCGGAGGGCTGGTAGAGGCGCTCGACAAAGCCTCGGCGGTCCTCGGAGCCGCCCGGGCCCATGCCGGCCCCCACCCCGGCCGGGTCGCCCAGGCCGGCCAGCATGCCCCGCATGGTCAGGGCCGCGTCGGCGCCCAGGTTGGCGTCGGCCACGCCCGGCTCCTGGAAGTACAGCATGTAGAAGAAGCTGTCCCCGAACAGCGCTCTCATGCCCTGGATCGGGGGCATCGGGCCGCGGGGCACAAAGGGCACGCTCATGCCGACCACGCCCCGCACCCGCTCGGGGGCGAGCAGGGCCAGCTGCCAGACGACCATCGAACCCCAGTCGTGCCCGATGAAGACGCCTTCGTCCTCGCCCAGGGCGGCGAGCAGACCGAGCAGGTCCCCCGTCAGGTGGGCGATGTCGTAATCGGTGATGGCCTCGGGCCGACTCGAGGCGCCGTAGCCCCGTTGGTCGGGGGCCACCACCCGATAGCCGGCGGCGGCCAGGGCCGGGATCTGGTGGCGCCAGGAGTAGCCGAGCTCCGGGAAGCCGTGGGCCAGTATCACCAACGGTCCCTCCCCGGCCTCGGTGATCGCCAGGTCGATCCCGTTGACGCTGAGGGTCCTCTGGCTGGTGCCGGGGTTGGTAGCGGCATCAGGCATGGGTGGTGGCCTCCTCGTCCAAAGCCGGAAGCGACCGGTCGCCTCCGGCGTCATCGGTTCCGGCCCCCGCTCCGGCACCGAGCAGGGGGCGGACGGCCTCCAGGAACTCGTTCCGGGTGGGTCCGACCCGCTCGGGGGGCGGATAACGCTCCGGCTTGGCCAACACCGCGGCCACCCGGGTGGTGTAGATGGGATCGGCGGCCAGCTCGGCCGGGGTGGCGATCAGGTTCCACAGCTTGGCGAAGCCCCGGCCAAGGACGGGATCGGTGGCTGCCGCAGCCAGGATGGTGGCCATCGGGTTGTTGGGATCGGGCGGCCCGGCGCTGAGCCCGGCCGGATCGGCGCCCATCTTGTCCATCTGGACCGACAGCTCGTGCCAGGGGGCCACCTGGCGGGCGCAGGCCATTTCATAGGCCACCGACCTGGCGGCCGGATCCCCAGGGCAGGCGGCCATGGCATCGGCCAGCTCCACCGCCTCCACCAGGGCCAGGGCGCAGCCCCGTCCGTAGAGGGGGTTGGTGCAGGTGTGGGCATCGCCCACGGCGTGGAACCCGAGGACGGCGGGCCGGCCTTGGTCGTCCAGGTAGCGCCGGGCCCGGTTGACCAGTCCGGCCATCGGCCGCACCTCACCCACCGGACGCAGCGGGTAGTGGAAGAACTGATCCGGCCCGGGCAGGCGCCGGCACCCCTCCTCGAAGCCGTGGGGGTCGGAGAGGACCTGGCGCAGCTCCCGGTCGTCGGGGCGGATGGCCAGGGTGATGGACAACGTGCCGGCGTCACCGGGTACGCCCAGGTACTTGACGAAGCCCAGGTCCCCGCCCAGCTTGGCGTCGAGCTGGGCGATGTCGAAGCCGTCGGGTAGGCGGTACCAACGGGACAGGTACATGAGCCCGCTCTCGTGCACCACTTCGGACAGGCTCACGCCGATCTCGGCCAGCCAGGCCGGCACGGCGTCGCGTCGTCCCGTGGCGGCCACCACCAGGTCGGCCTCCAATTCGGTGCCGTCGTCCAGGCGTACGCCCCGGACCACTGGGGTGGTTCCCGCCCCGGAGTCGGCCACCAGTCCGGCCACGGTCGTGTCGGTGCGGATCTCCACCGATGGCTCGGCCAGCACCGCCGAGCGCAGAACCCAGTCCAGGGTGGTCCGCCGAGTGATGACCACCTCCAGGTCCTCGTCCCCGGGTTGGGCCTCGCCCAGGTCGGCGGTGGTCGGCAGCCTCATGGCCCCCCGGTCGAGGAGCTCGGCCAGCACGTCCGGAAAGCGCTGGCGCAGGACCACCTGGAGCCGGGCCAGGAAGCCGTGGGTCTGATGCACCTGGGGCGCCCCCCGGCGGGGGGCCAGGAAGGCCTCCTCGGCATCCGCCCGGGCCGGGAGGGGGTCGCGCTCCAGGACGGTGACCGGATGGCCGGCCCGTCCGAGCGCCAGGGCGGTCGCCATCCCGCCCATGCCCCCGCCGACGATCACCACCGATTCACTGCTCTGCACGCCCGCTCCCCGCGTCGGTCCGTTCGACCTGATGGTAACTGGACACAGGAATGACCCCGGCGGGAGCCGAACCTGGACTACATGGGCTCAACCGATCGACCGCGCCGCCGGCTCCGGCCGGCTCGGCTGATGGCGGCCATAGCCGGCCTGGCCGCCATGGCCCTGATCGGCCTCCCGGGCCCCGCCGCCCGGGCCGCCTCCCGGGCCGTCCCCCGGGCCCGCCCCGGCCAGACCAAGGCCGCGGCCACCTCGGCGGGCCCGATCGCGGCCGGCATGTTCAGGGGCTGCACCCCCGCCGGCCAGCCCATGAAGGTCATCGTGGGGCGGGTCGCCTGCCAGGAGATGGCCACCCGGTTGCTCGGGGGCACCACCGCCTTCGCCTACTTCGTGCCCTCCGCTTGCGCCCCGAACCGGCACCGGCGCTGCCCGGTGCTCTACCTCCTGCATGGCTTCGGGGGGGACTACACCTCCATGCTCGGTACCGCCTCGGCCCCCTCGGCCTGGGTGGCGGCCCTGGACAGTGCCCCGCCCGTCCCGCCGGAGCAGAGCGCCTCGCCCTGGACGGAGTCCGATTCCTCCAAGTGGGTGGGAGCGAGCCCCCTGGCCATGATCCTGGTCGCCCCCGATGGGCGTATCACCCCCGGGGGCTACGGACCCCAGGCCGGCCTGGATGGTTACTGGGCCGACTGGAACCCCCGCTATGCCGCCGGTGGGGACGAGCAGAGCTACGACACGCCGGCGCCCCGCTTTGCCAGCTTCGTGGGCCAGGAGCTGGTTCCGTTCATCGACGCCCACCTACCCGTGGGCCGGGGCCGGGACTGGCAGGCGTTAGCGGGGACTTCCCTCGGCGGCTACGGCTCCTACGCCATCGGCCTGGCCCACCCCGATCAGTGGGCCAGCCTCGGGGCAGTGTCGGGGATCATGAACATCCTCCTGCTGCCCGGCCTGGATCCCTCGGCCTCGGCCGGCCCGGTGGGACTGCAGCCTCCGGTGGATGTCGGATACAGCCATCTGCCCGGCCATCTCGTGCCCCTGGGCGACCTGCCTGGCCCGGCCCAGGACTTCGGCGCCGCCACCTATGTCTTCGGGGATCCGTCGGTGGACCAGGCCTATTACCGCGGCAACCAGCCTGTCGATCTGGCCTTCAACGCCCTGGCCGACGGACCCGGCGGGCAGTCGGTGTACATCCGGGGCTTCTCCAACGACGCAGTTCCCAGGCAGGCCTCCGACCTCTCCAGCCCGTCGGGTTACCTGGGGGCCCAGGCCTTCGAATCCCTGGTCCTGGTGACCAACACCGAGCTGAACCAGTCCTTCAACGACGTGGGCGTGAGCTACACCTACCAGCGCCACCCCGGCATCCACGAGGATGCCTACTGGAACCCCTGGCTGCGCGAGCAGGAGGTGGCCCAGTACGCCCGCCTGGCCCACTGGGACGGCGGGGGAGCTCCCCCGGCCCAGCCGACCAGCTTCTCCTACCGCAGCATCTACACCAGCTTCTCTATTTGGGGCTGGGCCGTCTCGGTGCAGAGGCCCGACATCGAGTTCCTGCAGATGAGCGCAGTCTCCTGCTCCGGCTTCACCCTCCGGGGCACGGGCACCGTCACCGTCACCGTCCCGGCGTCATGCCACCGCGGTCTGGCCGGACACCCGCGGGTGACGGTCGACTTGGGTCCGTCGATGCCGGTTGACGCCCAGGGCGGCACGGACGCCAGCCCGGCCTACGGGCGCACGGTGACCGTCCGCCTCACACCCCTGCGCTAGGCCCGGCTCGGTCGGCGGGACGCCCGCGCTACCCTCGGCCCGGCGTGTGGTCGGGATGAGTCCAGGCCCACCGGGTGTCGAAGCGGACAAAGGGGTCGGATGAGCATCCTCGGTAACAGGGTCCTTCGCAAGGAGGACCCCAAGTTCCTGACCGTGGGCGGTACCTACGTGGATGACGTCCGCCTGGCCGGCGCCGTCCACGTGGTCTACGTGCGCTCGAGCTTCGCCCACGCCCGGATCCTGTCCATCGGCACCGAGGAGGCCCGGCAAGCCCCCGGGGTGGTGGCCGTCTATACCGCCGCCGACGTCGATCTGGGACCCCGCCCGCCGGAAATGCCGATGATGAACCAGGCCATGACCCGCTCCCTGCTGGCCGATGACACGGTCCGCTTCGTCGGGGAGTGCGTGGCCGCGGTGGTGGCCGACACCCGGGCCCGGGCCCTGGACGCGGCCGAACTGGTCCAGGTCGAGTACGACCCGCTGCCGGCGGTGGTCGATGTGGAGACGGCGCTGGCCGATGAGACGCTCCTTTTCCCGGCGGCCGGGACCAACCTGGCCATGGACATGATCTTCGGCACCGATGAGCACTTCATGGACGGCTGCGAGGTGGTGGTCCGCCACCAGTTCCTCAACCACCGGGTCGCCCCCTGCCCCCTGGAGGTGAGGGCGGCGTCGGCCGAGTGGAGCCCGGAGGGGCGCCTGACCCAGTACTCCAGCACCCAGGCTCCCCACGGGGTGAAGTCCGGCCTGGCCGGGGCCCTCTCCGTGGACGAGGCCCAGGTGCGGGTGCTGTCTCCCGACGTCGGCGGGGGGTTCGGGGCC
Organism: Acidimicrobiales bacterium; assembly: GCA_035533195.1. Lineage (GTDB taxonomy): Bacteria > Actinomycetota > Acidimicrobiia > Acidimicrobiales > JAJPHE01 > DAHUYE01. Next base: position 8,820 of record DATLUK010000384.1, read on the forward strand.
AAGATGGGCACCTATCCCGAGGAGCTCCTGGTGGCCTGGATGGCCAGGAAGCTCGGACGGCCGGTCCGCTGGGTCGAGAGCCGCTCGGAGTCGATGGTGGGCCTGGGCCACGGCCGGGGCCAGCTCCAGGAGGTGGAGATCGGGGGCAGCCGGGACGGGCGCATCCTGGCCTACCGGCTCAACGTCATCCAGGACAGCGGCGCCTATCCGGCCATCGGGGCGGTCCTGCCCTTCATGACCAGAACGATGCTCTCCGGGGTCTATGACATTCCCAAGGTCGAGTTCAACAGCCGTTCGGTGGTGACCAACACCACCCCCACGGTGGCCTACCGGGGCGCCGGCCGGCCGGAGGCGACGGCGGCCATCGAGCGGGTGCTGGACATGTTCGCCGCCGAGATCGGGATGGACCCGGCCGAGGTCAGGCGCCGGAACCTCATCCAGAAGGACGCCTTTCCCTTCACCACCCCGACGGGGACGGTCTACGACATCGGGGACTACGTGCGGGCCCTCGACCTGGCCCTGGAGGCGGCTGACTACCAGTCGCTGCGGGCCGAGCAGAAGCAGCGGCGGGAGTCGGGGGCGACCAAGCAGCTCGGCATCGGCCTGTCGGTCTATGTGGAGATCACCAACGGCATACCCGGCAGCGAGTTCGGCGCCGTCGAGGTTCGCCCGGACGGAACGGTGGTGGTGCGCACCGGTACGTCCCCCCACGGCCAGGGCCATGTGACCGCCTGGGCCATGCTCGTCTCCGAACAGCTCGGAATCCCCATCGAGAGTATCGAGGTCATCCACGGGGACACCGACGTGGTGCCCCGGGGGGTGGGCACCTTCGGTTCCCGCTCGCTCCAGGCCGGGGGTGTGGCCGTCAACCAGGCCGCCACCCAGGTGGTGGAGCGGGCCCGCCAGCTGGCCGCCGACCTCTTGGAGGCCAGCCCCGACGACGTCATCCTCGACAAGGTCGGCCAGCGCTTCCACGTGCAGGGCACCCCCACCGCCGGGCGCAGCTGGAAGGAGCTGGCCGCTGAGGCCGAGTCCCAGGGCGGGCTCACCGCCGAGGTGGACTTCACCGCCTCCGGGCCCACCTTCCCCTTCGGCGCCCATGTGGTGGTGGCCGAGGTCGACACCGAGACGGGCCTGGTGGAGATCAAGCGGATCGTGGCCGTCGACGATGCCGGAAAGATCCTCAATCCCCTGCTGGCCGAGGGCCAGATCCACGGCGGACTGGCCCAGGGCGTGGCCCAGGCCCTCCTGGAAGAGATCCTCTACGACGAGGCCGGCAACCCGGTGACGGCCAACCTGGCCGACTACGCCTTCGTGAGCGCCGCCGAGCTGCCCAACTTCGAGCGCATCGCCATGGAGACGCCCACCCCGGTCAACGAGCTCGGGGCCAAGGGGATCGGTGAGTCGGGCACCATCGGATCCACTCCGGCTGTCCACAACGCCGTTTGTGATGCCCTGGTGCACCTCGGGGTGCGTCACGTTCCCATGCCCACCAGCCCGCAGCGGGTCTGGCGGGCCATCAACGAAGCCACCGGAAAGGCGAGTGCATGAAGGTCTCCATCGAGGTGAACGGCAAGACCGAGGAACACGACGTGGAGGCTCGTACCCTCCTCGTCTTCTTCCTGCGGGAGACGCTCGGCCTCACCGGCACCAACATCGGCTGTGACACCACCAACTGCGGGGCCTGCACGGTGATCATGAACGGTGAGTCGGTGAAGTCCTGCACCGTGCTGGCCGCCCAGGCCGACGGCCAGCGGGTGCTGACCATCGAGGGCCTGGGCCAGAGCCAGGACGACATGCATCCCATGCAGGAGGCCTTCCGTCAGAACCACGCCCTGCAGTGCGGCTACTGCACGCCGGGCATGGTCATGGCCGCCGTCTCGCTGGTGCACGACAACCCCAACATCACCGAGGCCGAGGTGCGCGAAGGCCTGGAGGGCAACCTCTGTCGCTGCACCGGCTACCACAACATCGTCAAGGCCGTCCTGGCCGCGGCCGGCTCCGGCGGAGGCAACCTGTGATCCCGGCCGCCTTCGACTACGTGCGGGTGGACTCGGTCGACGCGGCGGTGGCCGCCCTCACCGAGCACGGGGACGACGCCAAGCTGCTGGCCGGGGGCCACTCGCTCCTGCCGCTCATGAAGCTGCGCCTGGCTTTTCCGTCTGTACTGGTGGACATCGGGCGCATCGACGGCCTGTCCTATGTCCGCCGGGACGGTGACCAGGTGGCCATCGGGGCCCTGACCCGTCACTGCGACGTCAACGGCTCGCCCGAGTTGGCCGAACACGCCCCCCTGCTGGCCTATGTGGCGGGCAAGGTGGGCGATCCCCAGGTCCGCCACCGCGGGACCATCGGCGGCTCCATCGCTCACGCCGACCCCGCCTCGGATCTGCCCGCCGCCGTGCTGGCCCTCGGTGGTGAGCTGGTGGTAACCGGGCCCTCGGGCCAGCGGGTCATCCCGGCCACCGAGTTCTTCACCGGCTTCCTGGAGACGGCCATGGCCGCCGATGAGATGCTGACCGAGATCCGAGTGCCCACGGCCGTGGCCGGGCACTCGTACCAGAAGTTCGTGCGCCGGGCCCAGGACTGGGCGATGGTCGGGGTGGCGGTGGCCCGCTACAACGGAACCACGGGGGTTTCGCTGGTCAACATGGGCCCCACGCCCTTGCGGGCCGTGGCGGTGGAGGCGGCGCTGGCCTCGGGAGCCTCGGCGGCGGAGGCGGCCGAGCTGGCCGACCAGGACAGCCAGCCGACCGGGGACGCCAACGCCAGCCCCGCGTTCCGCCGCCATCTGGCCCGGGTGCTCACCCGGCGGGGTCTCGAGGAGGCCGGCCTCTGAGCCCGGCCGACCCGGAGGAGGTGAGGGCGGCTCTCGAGGCCCACGACTACTTCTCCGATGAGGGTCTGGCCACGGCGGTCTTCCTGGCCCTGCGCCTGCACCGTCCGCTGTTCCTGGAGGGCGAGGCCGGGGTGGGCAAGACCGAGGTGGCCAAGGTCCTGGCCCGCTGGACCGGGGGCGAGCTCCTACGCCTCCAGTGCTACGAGGGCATCGATGTGGCCCAGGCCGTCTACGAGTGGGACTACTCCCGCCAGCTCCTCCACCTCCGGGCGGCCGAACTGACCGGCAGCGGAGTCGACGTGGCCGCCCGGGCCGAGGACGAGCTGTTCTCGGAGCGCTTCCTCATCCGCCGGCCACTCCTGCAGGCCATCGCCGATGCGGTGGACGACCGCCCGCCTCCGGTCCTCCTCATCGATGAGGTGGACCGGGCCGACGATGAGTTCGAGGCCTTCCTGTTGGAGATCCTCTCCGACTACGCCGTCACCGTGCCCGAGCTCGGCACCTTCACCGCCGCCGTGCCCCCGGTGGTGGTGCTCACCTCCAACCGGACCCGGGATGTGCACGACGCCCTCAAGCGCCGCTGCCTGTACCACTGGGTCGAGCACCCCGACTTCGAGCGCGAGGTCCGCATTGTGCGGCGGCGGGTCCCCGAGGTGGAAGAGGGACTGGCCCGCCAGGTGGCCGCCGCCGTGCGGAAGATGCGGGGCCTCGGGCTGTACAAGCCGCCCGGGGTGGCCGAGACCATCGACTGGGCCCACGCCCTGGCCATCCTGGGCCGGACCCGGCTGGACGAGTCGGTGGTCGACCGCACCCTGGGCACGGTCCTCAAGTACCGGGAGGACGCCGAGCGGCTCCGGGCCGGGGGCCTGGAGGACCTGCTCGAGGCGACCGGTGCCTGACCAGCCCAGGTCCGGCGCCGAGGAGGCGGGGTCAAGCCCGGCCGGCGCCGACCCCGTCAGCGATCCCGCCCAGGCCCCGGCCCGGATGGCGGTGGCCTTCGCCCGCCTGCTGCGCCGTTCCGGGATGACCGTTCCACTGGGCAGTGTCCTGGTCTTCGCCCGGGCCCTGACCCGTGTGGGACTGGACTCCCGCCAGGGGGTCTACTGGGCCGGGCGGGCCACCCTGGTGCGCCGGCCGGAGGACGTGGCCGGCTACAACCAGGCCTTTGCCGTGTTCTGGCTGGGCCGGGACACGGTCCGGGTGTCGGTGCCGGTCCCGGAGACCGTCATCCAGTTGGACGAGGAGGACGCCGAAGAGCCCCCGGAGGAGGCCGGCCAGCCCCTCGGGCAACTGCCGACGGTGACCGTCCGCTACAGCGCCACCGAGACCCTGCGCCACAAGGACTTCGCCGCCTCCAGTCCGGCCGAGCTGGAGGAGACCCGCCGGCTCATGGCAGGTCTCCGGCTGGAGACGGCGCTCCGCCGGACCCGCCGGCACCGCCGTTCCTCCCGGCGCTGGGGGCGGCCGGACTCCCGGCGCACCCTCCGCCTGGCACTGCGCAGTGGCGGGGAACCGTTGCGGCGGGCCTTCATGGAGCCGGCCTGGCGGCCCCGCCGGGTCGTGCTCTTGTGCGACATCAGCGGATCGATGGACGCCTACGCCCGCAGCCTGCTGCGCTTCGTCCACGTGGCCGTGATGGGCCGTACGCCGGTGGAGGCCTTCGCCCTCGGCACCCGACTGACCCGGATCACCCGGGAGCTAACCCGCCACGATCCCGACGCCGCCCTGGCCGCGGCCGCCGAGGTGGTGGAGGACTGGTCGGGCGGCACCCGGCTGGGGGAGGGGCTGGGGGCCTTCAACGACCGCTACGGCATCCGGGGCATGGCCCGGGGGGCGGTGGTGGTGATCCTGTCCGACGGCTGGGACCGGGGGGATCCGGCGGTGCTGGGCCGTGAGATGGAGAGGCTGGCCCGGGTGGCCCACCGGATCGTCTGGGTGAACCCCCTCAAGGCCTCGCCCGGCTACGCCCCCCTGGCCCGGGGAATGGCGGCCGCCCTACCGTTTGTTGACCAACTGGTGGAGGGACATTCGCTGGCTTCGTTGGAGGCACTGGCCGAGGTGGTG